>NZ_JBSTYP010000019.1:0-85542 GCF_054052405.1 Aeromonas aquatilis
ATCACCATCGGTTGAAAGAGTGGATGGAGCGTTTCCATGGCGTGGCGACGCACTACCTGAAGAATTACCTGGGTTGGCGCAGGATGCTGGAACGTTACGGGAGGGGCGTGAATATCAAAGCATGTTTGCATGAGGCGCTGGGGCACCCCATGCAACACGTAATTGGGACATAGCCATAAAAAAGGGAGCCTATAAGGCTCCCTCTCGACAAAACAAAACCGATTACTCGGCTGCAGCATCATCTTTCTTGTACTTGGCAGCAGTCTCTTTGATCAGAGCCTGCAACTCGCCAGCCTGGAACATCTCGATCATGATGTCACAGCCACCGATCAGCTCACCTTCAACCCACAGCTGGGGGAAGGTCGGCCAGTTGGCGAATTTTGGCAATTCGGCGCGGATATCCGGATTCTGCAGGATATCAACATAGGCAAACGGCTCGCCGCAGGACATCAGAGCCTGGGAGGCCTGGGCAGAGAAGCCACAGCTGGGTAGCTTGGGGGAGCCCTTCATGTAGATGATGATGGGGTTGTCAGCCAGCTGCTGCTTGATCTTTTCAATAGTTTCCATAGGTGCCTCACTAGAGCGATTTCGGCGGCCATTCTACTGCAATCTTGCCCGAGCACAAACTGACAAAGGGGTGACCCGGCTCGAATTGCGCAAAGAACCCACACAGGATTGATCGCGATCATGGCGCCAATCAAGAGTTGTTAGGCCATCTTTGATACTGCTACAATCCCTTGGCTTTGGGCTACCCAGCCCCATAATTTTAAAAACAACTCTTTTCACATATAGAAAAGAGTACGCAATGTCTTGCAACCGTCGCCTTCGCACGGTCCAGCCAATGGAGAGTAGAAAATGGCATTCGAACTTCCCGCTCTGCCCTATGCAATCAACGCTCTGGAACCGCACATCTCCCAGGAAACTCTGGAATATCACCACGGCAAGCACCACAACACCTACGTGGTCAACCTGAACAATCTGGTGCCGGGTACCGAGTTTGAAGGCAAGTCTCTGGAAGAGATCATCAAGACCTCCAACGGCGGCATCTTCAACAACGCCGCCCAGATCTGGAACCACACCTTCTACTGGCACTGCCTCTCCCCGAATGGCGGTGGCGAGCCGACTGGCGCCCTGGCTGATGCCATCAACAAGGCATTCGGCTCCTTCGCCGAGTTCAAAGATGCCTTCACCAAATCAGCCATCGGCAACTTCGGTTCCAGCTGGACTTGGCTGGTGAAGAAAGCTGACGGCACTCTGGCTATCGTCAACACCTCCAACGCTGGCTGCCCGCTGACTGAAGCCGGTACCACCCCGCTGCTGACCGTTGACCTGTGGGAGCACGCCTACTACATCGACTTCCGCAACCTGCGTCCGAAGTACATGGAAACCTTCTGGGCTCTGGTTAACTGGGAATTCGTGGCCAAGAATCTGGCTGCCTAATCAGCCTCGCTTGCCAAAACGCCCCGCACTGCGGGGCGTTTTTTTATCTCGATATGGCTGCGTAAATGAATAAGGCGCCCGCAGGCGCCTTTTACATATCGAGATAGCCCGTTTACTGGTCCAACTCGTCCATATATTCATCCAGATTGGCATCGTCGGCCTGCTCTTGCTGAGACGCTTTCAGCTCGGTCTGCTTGCCCGTCACCTTGCCCTGGTTATATTGCAGGTAGAAGTCCTTGGTCAGCGCATAAGGATCGAGGGAGTTGTCGATGATCCGCTCCTGATCGATCAGCTTGGCACGTGTGCCCAAGCCATCCAGAGCCCAGTGTGCAACCTTCATCGGGAAGGTTAACAGGGCATAGGGGAAGTAGAAGCTGTCAATCGCATCGCCAACCAGCTCACGGGTGGTGGTCGGGCCGTAAACAGGCACCATGATGTAGGCACCATTACCGATATCGGCCCTGCCCAGCACTGTGTCCATTTCCAGCTTGTTGCGCTCGAGGCCGGCATGTTTGGCCACATCGAAGATACCCAGCAGACCGACCGTGGTGTTGAGGGTAAAGCGCCCCAGGTTGGTGCCCGCCCCCTTCAAATCACCGGTGATCAGATGGTTCACCATGCTGCTTGGCTCATCAAAGTTGGCAACAAAGTTGGCAATGCCATCCTTCACCCCTACCGGAATGTAGCGGGCATAGGCATGTACCACAGGACGTGCCACATAGGGCTCCAGCACATCATAGTTGACCGCCCACATGGCCCGGTTGGCCCCCTGGAAGGGATCGCGCGGATCGGCCGCCGTACTGGTTGCACCCGGATTATTCATGCCGGGATTGAGATCCAGACTCTCTGGGCCAGGCTTGGGTGGGCCACCGGCACAGCCAGCCAGCAAGAGGGCTGCCAGTATGGCCCCTGAACGAAGATACATATGATTGTCCTGACGTTTTATTTTGATTTATCAGAAGTATAGATAACCCGGCCCCTATCCAGGGGCCGGGTTATCCAAAGGCATATTAGAGGGCGTGATCGATGCGGATGTCAATCGGAGCAGCAGGGATCTCGGCCGTCTTGACCGGCACGGATACCCCTTCGAAGGCTCCTTCCTTGTTCATCACATTGCCACCGCGCGAGAGACGTGCCTTGAACTGCAGCTCCGGATAGGCCGCCAGTTTGCTGCCTTCCATCATGGCATCGCCATCCCCGAGTGACAGGGTAACAGGCAGGGTTGGCCCTGCGATACGCTTCACGGCGATGGGCATGGGCGGCCCGTTGGGCACCACGGCAAAGACGAAGAGATGGGCATCTTCCGGCATCTGAATGCCCGCCGCCAACGTGACGTGGATGGGGAATTCCCCCTCCTTCACCGCCAGCGGTTGTCCCTCAACTGCGCCCGCTTTGGCTGCGCCTGAATTCGTCACCTCGATGCCGCGCTGCTTGAGCTGCGCGCGGGCGTACTCCATGGAGCGCTCGACCATCACGTAACGGGGAGTGCCTTTCTCCATCAGTGGCAACATCGCCTGCCAGCGAGCCAGCGCGGTCTGGAAGTCCTCTTTTTGCAGCGCCATAAAGGCATAGACGGAACGCGCTTCAATATTGTCCGGATCCTGCGCGATAGCAGCCTGCAACAGGGCATCCGCTTGCGCCTCATCCCCCGTCATCATCAGCGCCTGCGCGTAGGGTACCGCCACCAGCGATTTCTGGGGAGCCAGCGTGTAGGCCCGCTCCAGCGCCTCGCTGGCCATCTCGGGATCATTGCCATCCAGCGCCAAGCGTCCCAGCAGCAGCCAGCCGCGGTAGTCGTTCGGTTCATCCTTGAGGCGGGTACGCAGTGCCAGCGTGAAATCCAGCAGATCCTGCTCGGTCACCTGGGCATCGCGTTCCACCAGAATGCGGTTGCTCAGCTCGCCAAGACGGCTGCTGGCATCTTGCCAGCGACTCACCTCTTGCCAGGAGCCCAACTTGTAGTAGAGCCCCAGACTCACCACCAACAGCACCAGTACACCCGGGATCCAGATCAAACTCTTGCCACTGCGGGCAGTCTGCTCCACATCAGGGATATCATCCAAGAGACTTCGTTGCAGCTCGACCAGCGAGTCGGACTCCTCAGCCAGGACACCCTGCTCGCGCTCTTCGCCAATCTCCAGCAGCCGCTGGCGATAGAGCTGTTTGTTGAGCGCCGAGCGACTGATGCTCTGTTTGCCTTCACCACGCCACAGCGGCACAACGAGCGCCAGACTCACCAGCACCAGCAAGCCCGCAATCACTATCCAAAAAGCGGTCATTGTTTCTCTTCCTCTTTGAGCAGCTCGGCCAGTCGGCGCTGCTCCTCCTCGCTCAGGGCGTTATCCAGTTGTATTTTCACCGCAGGGGGCCGGCGGCTGCGCATCACGACCACGGCGCCACCGATCAGGATCACCAGCAGCGGGCCGAGCCAGAGGATCAGGGTGGAGGCCATCAGGGGCGGGTTATAGAGGATAAAGTTGCCGTAGCGGGCCACCATGTAATCCACGATCTCCTCTTTATCCTTACCCTCGCGCACCATCTGGTAGGTCTTGTCGCGCAAGTCCTTGGCCAGCCCCGCATTGGAGTCGGCGATATCCTGGTTCTGACACTTGGGGCAACGCAGCTCCTTGGTCAGTTCGCGAAAGACCTGCTCCTGATTGTCGTTGTCGAAGGTGTAGACATCGATAGCGGCCATGGCGGGTGCTTGCACTATCCATCCCAGCAACAGCAGCAGGGAAGCAATAAATACTCTCATCAAGACTCCCCTCACTTCATGGCATCAAAGATGGGTTTGAGGGTCGACGCCCAGTTCTCGGGGTTGATATCCCCCACGTGGCGATACCGGATGATCCCCTTGCTGTCGATAAAGAAGGTCTCCGGCGCGCCATATACCCCGAGATCCAGCCCCAGCATGCCGTCCGGATCATAGAGGTTGACCTGATAGGGGTTGCCCAGCTCAGCCAGCCACTTGATCGCCTTGTCGCGTTCATCCTTGTAGTTCATACCGATGATGGGAATGCCCTGCCCTGCCAGCTGTTTGAGGTAGGTGTGCTCGCCGTAGCAGGTGGGGCACCAGGTGGCCCAGACGTTGAGCAGCATGGGGCGACCGGTCAGGATACTGCGATCGTGCTGCTTTTTCAGATCGTAAATGTCCTGCAGGGTGAACACCGGCACCTCTTTGCCCACCATCACGGACTCAAGCTTGGTGGGATCGGAGTAGAGCCCTTTGAACAGGAACACAGCCCCCAGCAAAAAGACGATAAAGGGGATTAAAAACAACCAGGTCTTTTTGTTCATGCCTTGGCCTCCTCCTCACGACGGCCGAAACGGTAACGCTTGTCCAGCATCGCCAGCACGCCACCAATGGCCATAAAGACGCCGCCGAACCAGATCCAGCGCACGAACGGCTTGTAGTAGATCCGCACCGCCCAGGCACCGTTGTCGAGCTGTTCCCCCAGCGCCGCATAGAGATCACGGGTGATACCGGCATCGATGGCCGCTTCGGTCATCGGCATCCGGGTCACCTTGTACATCCGCTTCTCGGGCTTGAGCAGGGCGACCTGCTTGCCATTCTTGTGCACTTCCAGCACGCCCTTGAAGCCATCGTAGTTGGGGCCGTTCTTCTCCTTGATCCCGGCAAAGACGAACTCGTAATCGGCAAAGTGCACCCGATCACCCGCCTGCATCCGCAGATCCTTCTCGATGCTGTAATTCTGGGTGCAGGCGATACCAATGATGCTGACTGCCAGCCCCACGTGGCCGAGGATCATGGCCCAGTGGCTGTTGCCAAGCTTGCGCACACCGACTGCAAAGCTGTGCTTGTGGGTCGCTCGCGCCCAGGTCTCCTGCACGCTGGTGACGATGATCCAGGCCCCCAGACCAATCCCTACCGCCGCCCACGGTTTGAATATTTCGGCCAAGAGCAGCGGCAACAGCAAGGCAGCGGCCAGACTCAGCACCAGTGCCACAACCACCTTGCTTTTGAGTTCCCCCAGCTCCTGACGACGCCAGCGAAACAGCGGGCCAATCCCCAGCAGCAGGGCAAACGGGATGATCAGCCAGCTGTAGATGTGGTTGAAGAAGGGAGTACCGATGGAAATGCTCCCCAGCCCCAGCTCCTTGTGCACCAGCGGCAGCAAGGTACCGAGCAGCACGGTCAGCAGACCCGCCACCAGCATGATGTTGTTGCAAAGCAGCAGGGTCTCGCGGCTCCACAGCTCGTGTTTGCCGTGGCTCTTCACCTGCGAGCCTTTGAAGGCAAACAGCAGCAAGGATGAGCCGATCACCGCCAGCAGGAAGCCGAGAATAAACAGACCGCGGGTCGGGTCGGAGGCAAACGCATGGACCGACACCAGCACGCCGGAGCGCACCAGGAAGGTACCCAGCAGGCTCAACGAGAAGGCTGACAGGGCCAGCAGCACGGTCCACGCCTTGAAGGTGGCGCGCTTCTCGCTCACCGCCAGCGAGTGCAGCAGAGCGGTACCCGCCAGCCAAGGCATAAACGAGGCGTTTTCTACCGGATCCCAGAACCACCAGCCGCCCCAACCGAGCTCGTAGTAGGCCCACCAGGAGCCGAGCACGATGCCGAGGGTCAGGAATACCCAGGCAGCCATGGTCCAGGGGCGCGACCAGCGAGCCCAGGTCGCATCGAGACGGCCGGTCATCAGCGAAGCAATGGCAAAAGCAAACGCCACCGAGAAGCCCACATAACCCATGTAGAGCATCGGCGGATGGAAGATAAGACCCGGATCCTGCAGCAGTGGATTGAGGTCACGACCATCTACCGGGAAATAGGGCAAGGTGCGGGTGAAGGGATCGGAGGTGAACAGCACGAAGGCAGTGAAGCCGACCGAGATCAGCCCCAACACGCCGAGTACCCGCGCGACAGCATCGAGCGGCAGACGGCGACTGAACATGGCCACCGCCGCAGTCCAGCCCCCTAAGGTCAGAACCCACAGCAGCAGGGAGCCTTCGTGGGCGCCCCATACGGCGGAAATGCGATAGGCGAGCGGCAGCAGGCTGTTGGAGTTAGTGGCCACATACTGCACGGTGAAATCGTTATCGATAAAAGCCCAGGTCAGGCAGAGAAACGACAGTAGCAGCAGCAAGAACTGGGCATAGGCGAGCGGACGGGCCGCCGACATCATGCCAAGACGCCCCCAACTGGCGCCCAGCAGCGGGTAGCTACCCAGCAGCAGGGCGGTGGCAAAGGCCAGGATCAGCGCAAACTGACCTAATTCCGGGATCATGAAGGCATTCCTTTCAATTGAACGGTGACAACAGCCGCACCACGCACGGCAAGCAAAGCGGAAAAGGCAAACACCACAGGGATCACTGCTTGGCTCCCTTCAACTGCGCCTCGGTATACTCCGGCTTGAAGTGCATACCGTTGGTGGCATCGGCCACTTCCGGCGGCATGTAGTTCTCATCGTGCTTGGCCAGCACCTCGAACGCCTCTACGGTCGTGGCATCCTTGAGGGTGCCCTGGGCAACAATCCCCTGCCCTTCACGGAAGAGATCCGGCAGGATGCCGTCAAACTCGACCGTCACCAGATGACCGCCGTTATCCACCAGCTTGAAGGCAACCTTGAGGCTCTGGGGATCCCGCTGTACCGATCCCGGCACGACCAATCCACCGATGCGCAGGCGCTGTCCCTCTTCCGGCTTGATCTTGTCCGGCCCCTTCCCCTCCACCAGCTCGCTCGGGGTGTAGAAGAGGTCGATATTCTGACTGAGTGCGTAGAGCACCAGCCCGCTGACGGTTGCCAGACCCAGAGTAATGGCCAGAATGATGGTGAGGCGTTTTTTGCGTCTCGGGTTCATAGGGTGTTCTCCATCTGCTGGGCCGCCTTGCGACGGGCCTCACGCGCCTGTTTGCTGCGCAACTCGGCGAGCAGGCTGCGGGTTTTCATGCGGGTAGAAATGATGATGCCGACCAGACACACCAGCGTCAGGCCAAATGAGAGCCAGACATAGAAGGCGTAACCGCCCATCGCCATAAAATCACTGAAAGAGGCAAAGTGCATGCTTACTTCTCCTGCTCTGCAATCTCTTTGACCCAGGGGCGATGCCACTCCCGCATCAGGAGTTCATTACGAAAACGCATCAGGGTCAGGGCCCCGAGAAACGCGGCAAACGCCAGGATCATGATCAACAGCGGCCAGAGCATCTCGGGTGAAATGGAGGGTTTGTCAAATTTGGTGATGGTGGCCCCCTGATGCAAGGTGTTCCACCACTCCACCGAGTAGTGGATGATCGGCAGGTTGATCACCCCAACCAGAGCTAGAATGCCAGCGGCACGGCCAGCGACCACCTTGTCGCTGAAGGCGTTGTAGAGAGCAATCACGCCGAGGTAGAGAAACAGCAGGATCAGCTCAGAGGTGAGCCGCGCATCCCACACCCACCAGGTTCCCCACATGGGTTTGCCCCAGGCGGCACCGGTAAAGAGGGCAATAAAGGTAAATACGGCGCCGACCGGCGCAATGGCTGCAACCGTCATATCCGCCATCCGCAGTTGCCACACCAGGCCGATAAAGGCGGCCACCGCCATGGTGGAGTAGGCCCCCATGGAGAGAATGGCGGAAGGCACGTGGATATAGATGATCCGGAACGAATCTCCCTGCTGGTAATCTGCCGGAGCAAACGCGAGACCCCAGACAGTACCGATCACAAACGAGAGCAGACTAATCACCGCAAACCAGGGCAACAGCGTGCCTGCCAGCTGATAGGCCCGCTCCGGTTTGGCATAAGGGTGCAACCATTTCCACATAGCTCACAAAACCTTTTTGTTATTAATCGTTTGGCGAGGCCTACCATACCGACCACGGGGCAGCATCAAATACCCCGAAAGCAATAAGCGGCACTCTCCTTGATCCATCGCAACATTATTTTTTGCAAAAAGACTCCGTTCGGAGCCAAATCCGGTTCAGCTCACGGCCATCAGTTGAGGCTGACCCGCAACGCCGCCGACACAGCCAGCGGCGTCAGTGTCAAAGCCCCCACCAGCATGGCGGCCAGAATGGCAAGCTGCCCGCCATAGGGCAAGCTCATCCCCGCGGCATCGATGGCTGAGGTGGCAAAAATCAGTACCGGAATATAGAGCGGCAGGATCAGCAGACTAAGCAGCACCCCGCCTTTGCGCAATCCCACCGTCAACGCGACCCCGACCGCGCCGAGCAGGCTCAATACCGGAGTGCCCAGTGCTAGCGTCGCGACGACAGCCAGATAGGTGTTCATATCCAGCGACAGCAAAATCGCCAACAAGGGAGAGATCAGCAGCAGCGGCAAGCCGGTCAGCAGCCAGTGAGCGACTACTTTCGCCAGCGCCAGCAAGCCCAGCGGGTGCGGCATCAGCATCATCTGCTCCAGCGCGCCATCGACAAAGTCGTCGCGAAACAGCCGCTCCAACGACAACATGGCCGCCAATAGCGCCGCCACCCAGATAATCCCCGGGGCAATACGGGCCAGCAGTTTGGGCTCCGGGCCAATGCCTAACGGAAACAGGGTGATGACGATGAGGAAAAACCAGAGCGGATTGAGAATATCGGAACGCTGGCGCAGAGCCATCAGCAGTTCACGGTGAATAAGGTGCATAACAGCGCGCAACATGGCGTTACTCCTGCAATGTCGAGGCGAAGGGGGTCAACGAGATAGTCTTCAGCCGTCCCTGCATCAGGGTCAGATCCTGATGGGTGGTGAGGATCACCATGCCGCCCCGCTCGGCGTGTTCCAGAAAGAGCTGCTCGAGCACCTTGACCCCTTGCTTGTCGATGGCGGTAAAGGGCTCATCGAGGATCCAGAGTGCCGGTTTCTGTGACAGCCAGAGTCTGGCCAGGGCCACCCGGCGTTGCTGACCGGCAGAGAGTTGCCCGGTCGGGTTCTCTTCAAATCCGGCCAGCCCAACCCGGGCCAATATCTGCCACAAGTCAGTCTCTGTTTGCTGCGGGTGATGTAACTGCTGGTAGAATTTCAGGTTTTCAAAAGGGGTCAGCGCCGCTTTGACACCGGGCTGATGGCCGAGATAGAGCAGATTGGCATGATACTCATCACGACAGTGACGAATATTCTCCCCATTCCAGCACACCTCACCGGCAAACGGCTGCGACAGCCCGGTCAACAACCGCAACAGGCTTGTCTTGCCAACCCCGTTGGGCCCTTCAATTTGCACCAGATCGCCAGGCGCAACAGAGAAAGAGAGGTGTTCAAACAGAGTGCGATCTTCGCGCACGCAGCTCAGATTGTTAACTTGAAGCAGCATGGGGATTTTTTCAGAGAAAATGAAGCGGTCTGCATCTTAACACAGTATTGGAATACGTCTTTTCAAAGATGCAACAATTGAACTGACTGGCGACCGGGATCACAAAGAAAATACGGTAGAAACCGCCTGCTCAACGCAGCTGGGAGACAAGCGGCTGCACGCCATAAAATTCAGGAAGGCAATTGCCTTCCTGAATCATCAAGAGCGACCTTTTCGCAAAGATATCAAGAGCTCTGCCTCTGCCTTTGGCAACTCGCACTCACTCATGACTTCATCAAGATCGGCGCCCAGTTCGACCATCTTGGCCGCTCGGCTGTAGAGCCTGCGTTCGGGATCCTGCATGGTCAGTTCTTGCTGGCGTTCATTGACCTGCTGCATCGCCCCTTCCACCGACTGCAGACGCTGCCCCATGCCAATGGCGCCGGTATGGAGTTCCATCATCTGCTTGCGCAAGCTTTCCAACTGACCTTGCAGGGTTGCCACACTGTCCTCGGACTCCTGCTTGCTGCGCTTGCTCTTGAACCAGATATAAGAGGCAAACGCCAAGGCAATCAGGGACACCCCCAAGGCAACCATCTCGATTATCAAAACATCACCTTACTTATCAGAGGGAACCGATATCTTCCCACTCTTCATCGGAGAGCAGCTTGTTCAAGTCAACCAGGATCAGCAGTTGCCCATCGCGGTTGCTCACCCCCTGAATAAACTTGGCGCTCTCTTCAGTACCGACCGCAGGTGCCGCATCGATTTCGGAAGAGCGCAGATAAACCACTTCTGCCACGCTGTCGACCATGATGCCAATCACCTGTTTCTCGGCCTCGATGATCACGATCCGGGAGTTTTCACTCACATCACCGGAAGGCAGACCGAAACGGGAACGGGTATCGATGACAGTCACCACATTGCCACGCAGGTTGATGATCCCCAGAACGTACTCAGGCGCACCCGGCACCGGTGCAATTTCGGTGTAGCGCAACACCTCCTGAACCTGCATCACATTGATGCCGTAGGTTTCGTTTTCCAGTTGGAAGGTTACCCATTGCAGCACTTCATCTTCGGCCAGATTCTGTGCAATATTGCGCTTTTCTGTCATGTTTTTATTCCTTTTATGAAAACGTCTACTGCTAAAACTAGCAATAAAACAGCTCGATTGCAGAAGTTATCAGCGACCTTCTATGTTAACCCCACGCTCCAGCAACAGGAGCAGTTCGCGGACGTGTAACAGGGCACACATTTTTTCTTTGACCATACCAGCCAACCAGGGGCGCTTGCCCTCCTGATGGCGCCATTTCACCTGGTCACGGTGTAACAATTCAGTCCCTTTGAGATGATGGCAGGCTAATCCCCACGGCGATTCACCAAGCATAATCAGATACTTGTAATCATCGATCTCGAGATGCTGACCCGGCATGACCCACTGGGCAGTATCGACCACATTCATCTTCTGCTCGCGGGAGGTCATGATCCCCTTGTACCAACCCGGTTGGCCAAACAGGGAGGTGATCTCGCCCAGCTGATGAATACCACCCAGCTCGGTCAACGGCACCGCAAACGTCACGCCTGCGACTTCAAAGAAAAGGGCCTGAAACTCTTTACCGGTATCGATATTTTCCCAGGTAACAGGTTCACTGGCCTCTACCGGAGCAACCTCCAGCACCGTTTCGGTCAGGATAGTAGTATGGGGCTCTGCAACCTCGGGAAGCAGAACCTCCTCAGGCCATTCAGGCTCCACCGGCAGCAGTGATTCCTCTGCCACAATCTCCAGCGGAGTGGTGAGTGTTATCTCCTGGGTGAAGGCATCATTTTCGAACTGGACTTGTCCCACCTGAGCCAATAGCTCACCAAGTTGGGCAAGCCGTGGATCGCTTTCGAGGTAAGGTGCGGCGACTACCTCAGGGACGCTTTGGGGCTGACGTTGCAACTGTAAAACAGGGGCGGATTGAGCCTCTTCCACCTCATCCAGCACCAGTGGCTCATCGAGCAGCAGGGAATGGAAATAGTCATCCATCGCCCGAACTTGAATGGTATCTCTCATGCCGTCACCTCATGAACCCGTTGCCGCTCAAGGGCATCAAGATGATTGAGCAGCGTTTCATATGCATAGGTTCCACGACTCCCGGGAGAATAGATAGACGGGGGGATATGCAGCAAGCTGGCATCCCGAAACTTGGTATCAATAGGGATCACCGCATTCCACACTGAATCTCCATATTGATCCTTGATCGACTTCAAGGTCATCAGAGAGGCACGGGTGCGCTTGTCGAACATGGTCGGGATCACGGTATAACGGAACTTGTCACGCTTGGAACGCTGCATGATCTCGAATGTTTTCATCATCCGCTCCAACCCCTTGAGGGCCAGAAATTCTGTCTGGACAGGCACCAGAATGCGATCGCAGGCAGCCAGCGCGTTGACCATCATCACCCCCAGTACTGGCGGGCAATCGATCAGCACGTAATCATATTGCTCCTGAATGCGCAGCAGTGCCCGCTTCAGTACCAGTCCCATCCCCTCACGATTGCCCATCACCCGATCAAGGGTCGCCAAGGTAATAGATGCTGGCAGTAAGTTGATATTTTCGAACTTGGTCTTGAGCGTCAGTTTATTGACAAGCTCGGCTGTCGGTTTGACAGCTTGAAACAACTCATAGAGGGTTCCATCCAGGCGATCTGAATCAAAATCAAGATATGCAGTCAGCGAAGCATGGGGGTCGGTATCAATCAACAGCACCCGCTGGCCACGCTGGGCCAGGATCCCCGCAAGCGAGACCACTGTGGTGGTTTTACCCACACCACCTTTCTGGTTGGCAACCGTCCAAACAATCACTGTATCAATCCTGCCTTGTTGTTATGCGTATGCCACCACCGGGCAAGGTGATCACCTTTATCTCTCCTGCATCCACCGCCTGCTGTACAGCAGGAACCGGTTCAGCAACTACCGTCGGTGTTGCAACCACAGGTGCCGGCGGCACCCAGGCAAATTTGGAGATAGCGACCACAACCTTGCGATTCTGCAGTCTGCCCTGCTCGCTGCCGTTGTCAGCAAAAGGGGAAAACTCGCCATATGCCTCGAACGCCAGACGCTGGGGGGCGATCCCATCTGCAATCAAACCATTGAGTACCGCTTCGGCCCGAGCAGCAGAAAGCGCCCAGTTAGAACGATAAATTTCATTATTTATCTGTTGGTTATCGGTATAACCCCGAACCCTTACATAGTTATCGACCGGTTTGAGAATACTTGAAAGAGTATTAATGACCGGTGCAGCGTTTGGTCCCAAAAAGGCACTGCCGCAGCCAAACAACAAGCCGGAACTGAGTTCAACCGTCAGCCAGTTCTCATCTTGCGTCAGTTTGACGATACCGGCATCCACCAGCGAGCCCATGCTCTGTTGCAACTGCATATCGAGTTTTGCAAGTGTCGCGCCATCTTGCAGCACTGGCACACCAGAAATAGGAGCAAGTGAAGGAGAGGGGGGTGCTGGGCTTTCCAGCAACGATGGAGAGGCAGATACCGGGTTATCCAGCAGGGAATTACCCTGCCCTTCAAGCAAGCCATTGCCTCCAGACTGCATGACACTGAACGCCTGGCTCATACCATCAATCACCGCGCGATACTTGTCCTTGTTCACCAGCGCAACAGAGTAAAGCACCACGAACAAGGCAAAGATCAGCGTCATATAATCGGCATAGGAGACCAGCCAGCGGTCAAGATGCTCGCGACCCTGCAAGTGCAACCGATAGCGCTTGCGCATGGCTACTCTCCTTTCAAATAGGCCCTGAGCCGGCGTTCAACCTGCAAGCCGTTTTCACCATGGGCGATAGCCAGCAGCCCTTCAAGGGTCATCTCCTGAAAGAGTGCATAGTGATAGTGAAATGCGCGTAGCCGGTTGGCGATAGGCAGGTAGATGAGGTTGGCAAACCCCACTCCATAGATGGTTGCCACAAATGCCACTGCGATACCCGCCCCCAGCGCTGACGGGTCTTCGAGATGAAACATGGCCTGGATCAGGCCCAGCACGGCACCGATGATCCCGATGGTCGGACTGTACCCCCCCATAGCTTCAAATACCCTGGCGGCATGTTCATTACGCTCCTGCTCGATATCGATATCGGCTTCGAGCAACATGCGAATATCCTCCGTGGATACCCCATCGACAATCATGCCAAGCCCTTGACGGGTAAAGTTGTCTTCCTCCTGCTCAGCCTGATTTTCAAGAGCCAGCAGCCCTTGCTGGCGCGCAAAGACGGCCCATGACTGCAACCGTTCGGCCTGCGTCGCGAGATCCTGGCGGGGAGGGGTAAAAATCCATAACAGCTGGCGCAACGCCAGCAGGATGTACTTGGCTGGAGTCTGCAACGTGACGGCACCAACGGTACCACCCAGCACGATCAAAAAAGCGGGGCCGTCCACCAACGTCAACAGGGAGCCGCCATGCCACAGTTGGGCAATGGCAATAGCCCCCAATGCCAGGAGCAGACCGAGCAAGCCCATGATTAGCGCCCCAACTCAACCAGAATACGCTGGGCCACCTTGTCCAGAGGGAGTGATTCGCTGGCAATCCCCGCTTTGGCTACCGCTTGCGGCATACCATATACCACGCAGGAAGCCTCATCCTGAGCCCAGATGGTTGATCCCTGCTCTTTCAGCAGTCTGGCGCCATCACGGCCATCTGCGCCCATACCGGTCAGCACAATCGCCAGTACCTTGTCGGCATAGGTTTTGGCCGCAGAGGCAAAAGTGATGTCCACACAAGGCTTGTAATTGACCTTGTCGTTGCCATCCACAATGCGAATGCGGGCCCCTGTACCACGACCTTCCAGCAGCATCTGTTTGCCACCGGGAGCAAGGTAGGCATGCCCTGGTTTAAGCACATCGCCATCTTCCGCTTCCTTGACGCCAATCTGACATAACCCGTTGAGACGGGCAGCAAATGCGGCAGTAAACGTGGCTGGCATATGCTGGATAAGCAGGATTGGATGGGGAAAATCCCCCGGCAACTTGGTCAGCACATTTTGCAAAGCAACAGGTCCGCCGGTAGAAGTACCGATCGCCACCAACTGATAACTCTTGCCACTGCGCTTGAATGAGGCACTTGGCACAGTGCGTTGCAGGTCAGGCTGACGATCTGAAGATCTGGGCGCAGGGCTACCCAACGGAGCACGAGCAACCGGTTCAGGTGCTTTGGGGCGAGCAGCTGATGTCATCAGGAAGCGCTTGCGAGAGATCTCCTTTACCCGCTGTTGCAACAGTCTGACCGCTTCATCTTTGTCTCTGGCAATGTCCTCAAACTTCTTGGGCAAGAAGTCGAGGGCACCGGCGTCCAGCGCATCCAGCGTAGCCTTGGCCCCTTCATGGGTCAGGGAGGAGAACATCAGAATGGGGGTTGGGCACTTGGCCATGATCTCCCGCACCGCACTGATGCCATCCATCACGGGCATTTCGATGTCCATGGTGATCACATCAGGGCGCAGCGACATCGCCTTGTCCACCGCCTCACGTCCATTCTGGGCCGTATCAATCACCGTCAGCATGGGATCCTGATTGATGATCTCGCTCACCCGACGGCGAAAGAAGCTCGAATCGTCGACAACTAATACCTTGACTGCCATTGTTGTTTTTCTAACTCCTTGGGCCTGAGCTATTAATGTCTACGCGCATATGCTTTGAGCAGACTCGGCACATCCAAAATAAGAGCAATTCCGCCATCACTGGTAATGGTCGCACCGGCCATGCCAGGGGTGCCTTGCAGCAGGTTATCGAGTGGCTTGATCACCACCTCTTCCTGACCAATCAAGCTGTCTACCACAAACCCGATTTGCTGGGTGCCAATCTGTACGATCACCACATGTCCGGTATCCTGACGTGAACGTTTGTTGGCGCCACGAATCAACCATTTGTGCAGATAGAAGAGCGGTATCGCCTTCTCGCGCACAATGATGGTGAGCTGGCCATCAACCATGTTGGCCTTTTTCAGGTCCAGATGGAAAATCTCATTCACACAACCAAGGGGAAGTGCGAAGGTCTGCTCACCCACTTCCACCATCAGAGTCGGCAGAATGGCTAGCGTCAACGGAACCTTGATTTCGAGACGGGTACCTTTCCCCCAAGTGGAGTCGATGTGCACCGACCCATTGAGGCTGACAATGCTGGTTTTAACCACATCCATTCCGACACCACGGCCAGAGATATCGGAGATCTCGGCCTTGGTTGAAAAGCCCGGGGCAAAGATCAGGTTATAGGCATCGTTGTCGCTCATGCGAGCGGCAGTATCTGCATCCAGAACACCGCGACTGATTGCGATGGACTTGAGTCTCTCAGGATCCATCCCGGCCCCATCATCCTCGATGCAAAGCAGAATATGGTCACCTTGCTGGGAGGCGCTAAGGGTGATCGTCCCTTGCCGCGGCTTGCCCGCTTTCTCCCGCACATCCGGCATTTCAACCCCGTGATCGCATGAGTTGCGAACAAGGTGAACCAGAGGATCGGCGAGCGCCTCTACCAGGTTTTTATCCAGATCGGTCTCTTCCCCCACCATCACCAGCTCAATCTCTTTTTTGAGGGTTCTGGCAAGATCACGCACCACGCGAGGGAAACGACCAAACACTTTCTTGATGGGCTGCATGCGGGTTTTCATCACCGCACCTTGCAGGTCAGCCGTTACCACATCCAGATTGGCAACCGCCTTTGACATCTCTTCATCATTGCTGGCAATACCCAGGCTCACCAGCCGGTTACGAACCAGTACCAACTCACCTACCATGTTCATGATGACATCGAGGGTCTTGGTATCCACCCGCACCGTCGTATCGCTTTGCACGGCACTATTTTCTGCTGGCGCAGGCGCAGCCTTGGCGGCAGGCGCTGGTGCCTTGGCTGCTTCGGCAGGTTTTGCGGGGGCAGCCGGTGCTGGTTTGGCTACAGGAGTGGCCGATTTGGGCGGAGTCACCGCGGCAGGTGCGGCAGGTGCGGCAGGTGCGGCAGGTGCGGCAGGTGCGGCAGGTGCGGCAGGTGCGGCAGGTGCCAGAGTACTCTGAGGCCCTTGGCCACGACCATGCAATTCATCAAGCAGACGCTCAAACTCATCATCATCGATAAGCTCGTCCACCTCTTTTTGCACCGACTTCAAGGGGTTAACCTCTGGCGCACCCATGTGCTGGCCCTGACCATGAAGCTGATCCAGCAAGGCCTCAAACTCATCATCGGTGATATCGCCAGAGCCACCCGCTATCGGGGCTGCTGCAGCCGTCTTGGTCGGTGCCCCACCCACACCGTGGAGCTCGTCCAGCAGACGCTCGAATTCATCCGCAGAAATCTCGTCGATCGACCCACCACCATTGACAGGGGCTGGCTCACTGCTGAGGATGACAGGCTCGACAATTTCGGGGGCAACCTCGACGAGCGGCGCAACAGGTTCCGGCTCGGGGGCAGCAGCAGAGCTGGTAGCAGTACGCAACTGCTCTTGCCCTTCAGGTTTGCACAGCTCATGGAGATCATGAAGCAAATCATCTGACGCAGGGCTGGGTGCTTCGCGATTTTGAACCTGGGCGAACATGACATTGATGGCATCCAGCGCTTGCAGGATCACATCCATCAGCTCCGCAGTAACGGTTCGCTTGCCATTACGCAAGATATCGAACACGTTTTCCGCACCGTGGCATACATCAACCAGTTCACCGAGCGACAGAAAACCTGCTCCCCCCTTCACAGTATGGAAACCGCGAAAGATGGCGTTCAACAGGTTCTTGTCATCGGGCCGCTTTTCCAAGTCGACCAGTTGTTCAGACAACTGTTCCAATATTTCGGATGCTTCGACCAGAAAGTCTTGCAGTATGTCTTCATCAACTTCGAAGGCCATGCGTCACTCCATTAGAATCCCAAGCTAGACAGCAGATCGTCCACATCATCCTGACCATTGACCACATCGGCACGAGCCTCGGGGTTCATGATAGGGCCCTCTGCTTCAATCCCGTTGACAGGAATACTACGAGTTGAATGCTCAGCAGAAGCCTCACCAAACATGGTCAGCATTTCTATTAATTTTGTTTCAACTTCCTGAACAAGCTTGATGACCTTGCGGATCATCTGACCTGTCAAATCCTGAAAATCTTGTGCCATCAGGATTTCTGTCAGCAGTTGCCGTAATTTATCGGCATCAGACTCTGAAGCCTTAATAAAATCATCAAGTTGGTGACATAAGGATTTGAACTGCCCCACGCTCATGTCACGAGACATCAGGGCATTCCAGTTCGGCATCACCAACTGGATATTGTCATTCAGGCGATCCGCTATCGGCAAACTGGCTTCCACCGCATCCATTGTGCGATTGGCCGCTTTGTCGGTCATATCGATAACGTAGCTCAAGCGCTCCCGAGCATCGGGAATATCATGAGTAGCCAAATCGGGAATACGGGGGTCGAGGCGAAATTCTTGAAGTGAATCATGCAGTTGTCGGGTCAGCTGACCTACTTTTTCAAACAGATCGGCTGCGTTGGGGGCACATACTTCGGCAAGCAGTTCATCGGCCAGCTCAAATTCGCCTTGCTCCAGATGAGCAACAAGCATCCTTGCCTGGTCGAGCGAAATCATTGCTCTCGTTTTGGCCATCATCCCTGCAGCTCCTTAGCCAATTCGTTCGAAAATTTTGTCGAGTTTTTCTTTGAGCGTTGCTGCGGTGAAGGGCTTGACGATGTAACCGTTGACGCCAGCTTGGGCGGCTTCAATGATCTGCTCACGTTTGGCTTCAGCGGTTACCATCAGTACCGGCAGATGCTTGAGCTTCTCATCGACACGGATGGCTTTAAGCAGGTCAATACCTTGCATGCCAGGCATGTTCCAGTCGGTAACTACAAACTGAAAATCACCATTTTTCAGCATCGGCAGCGCTGTATTGCCGTCATCCGCCTCATGGGTGTTGTTAAATCCCAAGTCGCGCAGCAAGTTCTTGATAATCCGGCGCATCGTTGAAAAATCGTCAACAATGAGGATTTTCATGTTCTTGTCCAAAATTCCCTCCTAAATAGCCACCAGAGTGGCTCACTTACATGATGCTAAAAACGGGTTGTGTCGTGCGGATTATGCCTTAGAGTTTCATCTCAGTGTAGCCAGTACAAACACTTATAGATGCCAATCTCTCAAACGAGCACGCAATCTGTGCATTGCCTGACTGTGGATCTGGCTCACACGCGACTCGCTGACATTCAAAACCTCGCCAATTTCACGCAAATTCAGCTCTTCATCGTAGTAAAGAGAGAGAACCAAAGCTTCTCTCTCTGGTAGACGAACAATTTGCTCGGATAATTGAATCTGAAATCGCTCGGCAGCCAATTCATCGAATCCGGAGCCTGAAGGGGCATCATCGGGGTTGCCAATCACATCCTCGCTGACCCCCAGATCTTCGATGCCGATAATTTTGCCGCAGGAGACGTCTTGCAGCATCGCATGGTAATCAGCGATGGAGACCCCCATCTCGGCAGCAACCTCGGTATCTCGCGCGTCACGCCCGTGAGTCTGCTCGACATTCTCGATCGCTTCTGCAATAGCCCGACTGTTGCGATGCACAGAGCGGGGTACCCAGTCACCACGCCGGATCTCATCCAGCATGGCGCCGCGGATGCGAATCCCGGCATACGTCTCGAAGCTGGCCCCCTTGCTACCGTCAAAGTTGCGGGAGGCTTCAAGCAGCCCAATCATACCTGCCTGGATCAGGTCATCCAGCAAGACACTGCTGGGCAGGCGAGCCAACAAATGCTGGGCAATTCGCTTGACCAAGGGAGCATGACGCTCCACAAGCACATAGGAATCCTGATGACGCAAGTACGCTTGGGCTTTATTCACGGGAACCTTCCTGTGTTGTGGCCGGTTTCTGCAACAAATTTTCCAGGAAAAACTCCAGATGGCCGCCCGGCTGGTTTGGAACCGGCCAGCTCGCCGCCTTGTTGGCAAGGGCACGGAACGCCAGTGCGGCCGGCGACTTGGGAAACGCCTCGACAATCAGCTTCTGCTTGCGCACGGCGGCACGCAGATTGGTGTCATAGGGTACACAGGCGACCAGTTCCAGCGAGGTGTCGAGGAAACGATCCGTTACCCGGGTCAGTTTGGCAAAGAGCTCCTGCCCTTCGCGCAGACTGCGCACCATATTGGCCACTACCTTGAAACGAAACACACCGTGATCCTTGGAGAGGATCTTGATGAGGGCGTAGGCATCGGTGATGGAGGTCGGCTCATCGCAGACCACCACCATGATGTCTTGAGCGGCACGGGTGAAGCTCAGCACCATGTCGGAGATCCCCGCAGCCGTATCCACCAGCAGGATGTCGACCTGGGTTTTCATCTCGCTGAAGGCACGGATAAGCTCGGCATGCTGCACCGGAGAAAGCTCGACCATGGACTGGGTGCCCGAGGTCGCAGGCACGATCATCATGCCGTAAGGGCCTTCGACGATGATGTCGTCGATGGTGCATTCACCCGCCAGGACATGAGAGAGGTTGCGATGAACCCGCAGCCCCAGCATGACGTCGACGTTGGCCAGACCCAGGTCGGCATCCAGCACCATCACCCGCTTGCCTTGGGCGGCCATGGCTCCGGCCACGTTCAGGGTCACGTTGGTCTTGCCCACGCCACCTTTACCACCGGAAACGGCGATTACTTTTACTCGATTGTTTTGACGCATTTTGCGCAGACCACTCGCCTGATCCATATACATGTTACTCATAAAACTCCGAATCTTCGGCCTCGCCAAAGCCTGCGCCCCAGAAATAGGGCTCCTCTGTTTCTCGCTCCAGCGAGCCCATGGCAGCCCCAACGAGCTGCGCCGCATTGGCAACCTGAATATCTTCCGGAACCCTTTGTCCGTCAGTGATATAGCTGATGGGCAATGAATTCTGGATACACACGTTAATCACTTCGCCCAGATTCAGACTTTCATCCAATTTGGTAAGTATGCAGCCGCTTAATGGAATACGCCGGAAATGGTCCACCGCCTCCTGCATCACCCGACGCTGGGAAGTTGCCGACATCACCAGATAACTGCGGATCCGTACCTTGGCATTCTTGACCAGGGTATCGAGCTGCTCGGTCAACCGGATGTCCCGCTGACCCACCCCGGCCGTATCGATAAGTACCAGCCGACGGTGGCGGAACTGATAAAGGGCATTGGCCAGCTCTTCGGCATCACGCACCTGCCGCACCGGACACCCCATGATGCGACCATATGTCTGCAGCTGTTCATGGGCACCAATCCGGTAGTTGTCGGTGGTGATCAGCGCCACCTGCTCGGCGCCATACTTCATGGCGAAACGAGCAGCCAGCTTGGCGATGGTAGTGGTTTTGCCCACCCCGGTCGGGCCAAGCAGTGCAACCGCGCCGCCCTGACGCATGATCTCGTCCTCACTGATCTTGAGCTGGGCCGTCAGCACTTCGGCCAACTGGGCCATCGCCTGATGGATGGACATATCTTCGGGGATCAGTCCCGCCAGTTGATCGGCAAACGCATCGTCAAAGCCCAGTTTCTTGAGCTCCTTGATCAGCAGGGCCCGCATCGGTTCGCGGCGCTCCACCTCTTGCCACATCAGCCCGGAGATCTGGTGCTCCAGCAATTTGCGGATGCTGGCCATCTCCTTGCGCATCCCCTCCATCTCATGATCCCGCTGGGCAGGTTGAGGAGCACGCTGGCCGGACGCAACCCGGGCCTTGGGCTTGGCAGGTTCGGGGGCTGCGCCCCACTGCCCCTGCTCGGCCAATGTTCTGGGCGCTGCATTGGCAGCGGCCAGACCGGCCGATTGGGTATTACCCATTGGCGCCCCATTGCCCGGCTTGAGCTTCTGCTGGCGCGCCAGCAAGGCGGCCAGGGTATCGGCATAATGTTCGTTCTGCTCCTTCGCCGGCGACGGCTCGGGGCGGATCATCTGCCGTGCAGCAGACGAAATATTGACGCTCTCATCGTTCAGCTGACGGCGAACCGGCGCATCTTTGGGCCCCGGGACCTGGGATTGATAATCGACTGCGGCGACTATCTCTACCCCTCCGGTGACCTTCTTGTTGGACATGATGACGGCGTCAGGCCCGAGAGTCTCCTTGACCTCGGCCAGAGCCGTTCGCATATCCTTGGCAAAAAACCGCTTAATCTTCACCCGTCGTCTCCGCTAACTAGTTCTGCCCTACCGCACTGACGATGCGGATCTGCTTGTCGTCGGGCACTTCCTGATAAGACAGAACGCGCAATCCAGGAATGGCATTCTTGACAAATTTCGCCAGGGTATTGCGCAAGATCCCCGATGTCAGAAGCACGGCCGGTTGGCCTTCCAATTCTTGTCGTTGAGTGGCTTCCACCAGCGAACGCTGCATCCGCTCTGCCAGACCCGGTTCAATACCGGCACCATCACCGCCACCAGCCTGCAGGGATTGATGCAATATACGTTCCAATTCCGGCGCCAAGGTAATCACCGGCAGCTCGGGATCGGGGCCTGCAATCTCCTGCACAATCAGGCGACGCAGGGCAATCCGGCAAGCGGCTGTGAGCACTTCCGGATCCGGACTGCGCGGCGCGTATTCAACCAGGGTCTGCAGGATAGTGCGCATATCGCGGATTGGCACGCCTTCATTGAGCAAATTCTGCAAGACCTTCACAAGGTTACCCATGCTGATGACTTCCGGCACCAGACCTTCGACCAGCTTGCTCTGATGTTTGCCAATCATGTCGAGCAGTTGTTGTACCTCGTCATGACCCAGCAGCAGAGCCGCATGATTGGTCAGGATCTGGCTCAGATGAGTAGCCACCACCGTCGCGGTATCCACCACCGTATACCCCAGCGTCTGTGCCTGAGAGACCATCTCCTTGGCAACCCAGACTGCTTCCAGTCCGAAGGCGGGATCCCGAGTGGCTATCCCCTGGATCTGGCCGAACACCTGCCCCGGATTGATGGCCATCTCTTTATCATGGTAGACATTGGCCTCGCCGGTACTGACCCCCATCAAAGTGATGCGGTATTGGTTTGGCGCCAGATCCAGGTTGTCGCGAATGTGGACGGCCGGGACCAAAAAGCCCAGCTCTTGCGAGAGTTTCTTGCGCACCCCCTTGATCCGGTTGAGCAGTTCGCCACCCTGATTGCGATCCACCAGCGGGATCAGCTGATAACCCACTTCCAGCCCGATGATATCCACCGGCATCACATCGTCCCAGCTCAGCTCTTTCTGCTCATGGGGTTGTTCGGCAGTGGCAGGCAACAGCTCACCCTTGGCCGCTTTGGCGGCAGCCAGTTTCTCGCGGCGCAGCAACCACCAGGCGCCAGCGGCGGCGAGAGCCCCCAGACTCAGGAAGGCGAAATGCGGCATCCCCGGCACCAGTCCCATCATCAGTAGAATGCCGGCAGAGATGATCAGTGCCTTGGGATTGTCAAACAGCTGGCCCAGTACTGCGGTACCCATGTCCTGATCGGTATTCTGACGGGTCACTATGATGGCGGCGGCGATGGAGAGCAGCAGGGAGGGGATCTGCGCCACCAGACCGTCACCGATGGCCAACAGGGTATAGATCTCGGCAGATTCGCTGAAGGTCAGCTGGTGCTGCATCATCCCGATGATGAAGCCGCCGATGATGTTGATAAAGAGGATCATGATGCCCGCAATGGCATCCCCTTTGACAAACTTGGAGGCACCATCCATGGAGCCGTAGAAGTCCGCTTCCTGGGTCACATCCTGACGACGCTTCTTCGCCTCTTCCTGATTGATAAGGCCGGCGTTCAAATCGGCATCGATAGCCATCTGTTTGCCCGGCATCGCATCAAGGGTAAAACGGGCACTCACTTCCGCGATCCGCCCGGCACCCTTGGTGATCACCACAAAGTTGATGATCATCAGGATGGTAAAAACGATGATGCCGACCGCATAGTTGCCGCCGATCACCACGTTGCCGAACGCCTCGATCACATGGCCCGCAGCGGCAGTACCATTATGACCTTCCAGCAACACCACTCGGGTCGAGGCGACGTTCAACGCCAATCGCAGCAGGGTAGCGAGCAACAGTACGGTCGGGAAGGCAGCAAATTCGAGGGGACGCCGGGTATAGACGGCCACCAGCAGTATCACGATGGAGAGGGCAATGTTGAAGGAGAAGAGCACATCCAGCATCAGCGGCGGAATGGGCAACACCACCATGCCGAGCGCAGCCAATACCAGCAGAGGGGTACCAAGGCCTTTGCTCAATACTCCCCTGTACTCTTTGAACTGGCCCAATACTGCCTTGAATTCCATCGCGCTTCTCAATTTCAACCTGCTGGTGCCAGAATAAAGCAAACATCAAGCCAACAATACAAGACATTGAAATGCAATGGATTTATTTTGACTACGTCAGAACTTTGTCATTTGCGATATTCGGTCGGGATGGGGAGATCCTTGGCCAGCGGCTGGGGACGGCGCCCCTGACCACGACGGAATTTCTTGAGCTGGAAGACATAGGCGAGCACCTGGGCAACCGCAGCAAACAATCCTTCAGGTATTTCACGACCCAGCTCGGTAGAGTGGTAAATCGCCCGAGTCAGATCGGGTGAAGGCATGATGGGGATCTCGTACTCTCTGGCTATCTCCCTGATCTTCATTGCAATTTCATCGGTGCCCTTGGCCACGACCTTGGGTGCAGCACCAGGCTTGCCCGCATCATACTTGAGCGCCACCGAGTAGTGGGTCGGGTTGGTGATCACCACATCGGCCTTGGGCACATCCCCCATCATCCGGCGCATAGCCATCTGCATCTGCAGCTGGCGGATCTTACCCTTTACCTCGGGCTTGCCTTCGCTGTCCCTGAACTCGTCCTTCACCTCCTGCTTGGTCATCTTGAGCTGACGCATGTGGTTCCACTGCTGGAACGGCACGTCGATGGCAACGATGGGAAGCAGGGCGCAGCAGAGGATGATCAGCATCCAGAGAAACAGCTCCAGCGCATCGATAATGCCGCCGGGAAACCCCTCCATGGAGAGGTTGAGCAGGTGATTGAACTGGCTGGATAACATCCACCAGGCAAACAGGGTGATGAACACCACCTTGGCGATGGATTTGACCAGCTCGATCAGCGACTGCACCCCAAACATTCGCTTGAGTCCGTTCAGTGGACTCAGCTTGCTCATCTTGGGCATCATTGCTTCGGTGGAGAAGTTCATCCCCCCCATCAAGGTATTGCCAATAAAGGCAGCAATCGCCACTAGCGCAAACAAAAGCCCCAGTGGCAGCACCAGTTCCCCCAGCAGCGTTGGCACTATAGCGATCATGGCATTGGGTTCGAAAGCCTGCTCCCGCTCCAGGGTAAAGCCCATGGTGACAACCTTGACCATGGCGGCAGCCAGCGAGCCCTTGAGCATTAACAGGCCAAAGACCGCCGAGAGCAGAACGCTGGCGGTCCCCAACTCTTTTGAACGTGCAATCTGCCCTTTTTCACGGGCCTGTTGCAGTCGTTTGCCCGTGGGTTGTTCAGTACGTTCCTGGTCGGTATCAGCCATGAGCGCCCCCGAAGCACTGGGTGTTGATCAGCTCGCAACTGACCTCCTGCACCCGCTCCCACATGATGTCAAAGTGACCGAGGAACCCGCCGATAGTGAGCCAGAGGATGAGCAAGCCCGACATCATGCTGACCGCAAAGCCGATACTGAAGATGTTGAGCTGCGGCGCCGCCCGGGTCATCACACCAAAAGCAAAGTTGATCAGCAACAAGGCAATGATGGCAGAAAGCGCCATCACCAGTGAGGCCTGATACATCACACCGAGAAAACCGCTCAGAGTACGGATGGCAGGTAAAGTGAGTCCGATGTCCGACACCGGCAAGGTCTCAAAACTGAGGATCACCAACTGCAACATCACCAGATGACCATCCAGTGCCAGAAACACCAGGGTTGCCAGCATCAGATAGAACTGTCCCACCACGGGGGCCGACTGGCCGTTCATCGGATCCACCTGGGTGGCAAAGCCGAGACTGGTCTGCATAGCGATGACCTGACCGGCCATCACAAAACTCTCCATCAGAAACTGGGTCATCAGGCCAAGGGCGATGCCGATCAACAACTGCTGGCCCAATACCAGAAAGCTGGCGGCAGAGAAGAGTTCAATGGGGGGCATTTTCGGTAACAGCGGGGCAATCAGAAAAGTGATGGCAAGAGCCAGTCCCATCCGTACCCGTGCAGGGACGAGGCGGCTGCCAAAGACCGTCATCACCATCAGCAGGCTGCTCACCCGCGCCAGCGGCCAGAGGATGGAAGACAACCACTCCATGATCAGAGCGGTTGTGTAAGTCATCCCACCACCTCGGATATTTGACTGACCATCTGTACGAAGAAGTCCATCAGACTCTGCAGACCCCAGTGGGCACCAACCCCCAACGCAAACAGCGTCACAATGAGACGAGGCAGAAAGCTCAAGGTCTGTTCGTTGATGGAGGTGGCGGCCTGAAAGATTGCGACAATCAGGCCAACAATCAGGCCAGGCAAGATCACGGCACACACCATGATATTGACCAGCCAGAGCGCCTCGCGAAAGACATCGACAAAGATTTCAGGACTCATGTTCGGGCTCCTTGCGCTCGACCGGCTAACCGGCGCCCAGTCCGAAACTGTTGGCCAGCGACCCCAGGATGAGATTCCAGCCATCCACCATCACGAACAGCATCAGCTTGAAGGGCAGCGAGACAATCATCGGCGATAGCATCATCATCCCCATCGCCATCAGGATACTGGCGACCACCAGGTCGATGACAAGGAACGGCAAAAACAGCATAAAGCCAATCTGGAAGGCGGTTTTCAGCTCGCTGGTGACAAATGCCGGGATCAGCACCCGCAACGGCACATCTGCAGGTTCCTCCACCTGCACGTTGGCGATCTCCATAAAGGTATTGAGATCCTTGACCCGGGTTTGGGCCAGCATGAACTGGTGGATAGGCAACTCGGCCCGCTCAAGCGCCTCCTTGGCCTGAATGGTCTCCGCCAGATAGGGTTGCAACGCCTCATCATTGATGCGATTCAACACCGGCGACATGATGAAGAATGACATGAACAGGGCGATGCCGATCAACACCTGGTTGGAAGGACTCTGTTGCAGACCGATCGCCTGGCGCAAGATACCCAACACCACAATGATGCGGGTAAACGAGGTCATCATGATCACCATGGCCGGCAAGAAAGAGAGCGCGGTCATCAGCGCCAGCACTTGCAGGGTCAGGCTGTACTCCTGAGAGCCATCCCCCATGGTCTTGACGGTCACCGCCGACATGGCGTCCTGTGCCAGCGCAGGCCAAGAGCAAAACAGTGGTATCAGCAGGCTGACCAGCAGCCCCGTTTTCAGCCATAAGCCGTTAGCTATTTTCATGCTTGCCCATCAATTTGCCAAGCTGCTGGGAAAACGCCTGCGGCTGATTTTCATCGAGCGGCTCCTCCAGCCGGTAGAGAAAGTTGACCTGCTGCGGTGTTACGCCGACCAGCAACTGCTGTTCGCCCACCTTGACCACCATCAGCTTCTCTTTGTAACCCACGGGCAACGAAGCGATGACCCGCATCTGGCCGCCACCCATGGCGGTCGCCAGCTTGCTCTTCTTGAGCAGAAAGCCCAGCACCAAAATGAGGCCAATCACCATCAGACTGGAGAGCAACCAGGAACTCAGTGTGGGCGCAGTGGCGGATGCCGCCGTCTCGGCAAAGGCCGGAACAGGCAGCAATAACAACAGGAGGCGCATCATTTGAGCTTCTTGATCCTTTCAATCTGGCTGATGACATCGGTCAGACGAATACCGAACTTGTCGTTCACCACCACCACCTCGCCGTGGGCGATCAGGGTGCCATTGACCAATACATCCAACGGCTCGCCTGCGACCCGATCCAGCTCCACCACCGAGCCCTGGTTCAGCTGCAACAGGTTGCGAATGCTGATCTGGCTGCGGCCCACCTCCATGGCGATAGTGACCGGAATATCGAGAATGGTGTCGAGCTTGCGCCGCTCCTCGGCACTGATGGGGGCATCATCTTTCAACTCTTCCAGCGGGGCTGGCTTGGCTTCCGCCGTCACCTGCTCCTCCAGAGCCGCAGCCCAAGCATCAGCCATCAGATCCTCTTCCTCAGTTCCGCTCATCTTGTTTCCTTATGCTACTTCGTGACCGTTTACCGTAATAAACTGTCGATTATCGCTGTTGATCTTCGATACTGCGCTCGAGCTCTTCCAGCTCAGCCTCGCCATCAATTCGCACCCCGCCCCGGGTGACCAGATGCATCTCAGTCTTGACCCCATCCGGGCGCTTGAGCTTGTCGATGATCTTGAGCGCCACATTGTCCTTGGTGCGGCCCATCTTGGCGTGGAAGGTGGGCAAGTCCTCGACATAGACCAGCAAATTTTCCGGCATCTCGACAGGGATGATATCACCGGGTCGCAGCTCCATCAGTTCACGCAGGGTGAGTTCGGTCTCAAGCAGCTTGGCCCGCAGTTCCACCTTGACGTCCATGATCTCGTCACGCAGCGCCTTGCTCCAGCGCACATCGGTATCCCCTTTGTCACTCTGCACACCGGCATCCAGCAGCTCACGGATCGGCTCCAGCATGGAGTAGGGCATGGCCACGTGGAAATCGCCGCCGCCACCATCAAGCTCGATGTGGAACGAGCTGACCACGATCACTTCGGTCGGGCTGACGATGTTGGCCATCGCCGGGTTCACTTCGGAGTCGAGATATTCGAAGCCCACGTCCATCACCGGCGCCCAGGCATCCTTGTAATCCTCAAATACCAGCTTGAGCAACATCTGGATGATCCGCCGCTCGGTCGGTGTGAACTCGCGCCCTTCAATCTTGGCGTGATAGCGACCATCGCCGCCGAAGAAGTTCTCCACCAGAATGAAGACCAGCCTAGCCTCCATGGTGATGAGCGCCGTCCCCTTGAGCGGGCGAAAGCGCACCATGTTGAGACTGGTCGGCACAAACAGGGTATGAACATACTCGCCAAACTTGAGCATCTGCACGCCGTTGATGGAGACCTCGGCGGTACGGCGCATCATGTTGAACAGACTGATCCGCATATGGCGGGCGAAGCGTTCGTTCACCAGCTCCAGCGTCGGCATGCGACCACGGACGATGCGGTCCTGGGAAGAGAAATCAAACTGGGCAACACCGGGATCCCCCGCCGAGCCTATCTCCTCCTCTTCGACATCATCGACACCGTGCAAGAGGGCATCAATTTCGTCCTGACTTAACAGATCGCTCACGCTTCACCTACTGCATTACAAAGCCGGTAAACAGCACTTGTTCGATAACGGGGGAAGAGACCAAGTCCTTGAGCACTCGACGGCACTCTTCCAGTGAATCCTTGCGCAGCTTCTCCTTGCCTTCGAAGGTCATCAGCTGTTCGGCACTGGCTGCACTGAAAACCCGCAGCAAGGTGCCTTCAATCAGGGGAATATTCTGTTTGGCCAGCGTTTCGTCGGCAGTACCGCGCACCATCAGCTGGATCTTGATCTGCACCAGTCGATCTCGCTGGGCCCCCGCGACGTTGAAGACAAAGGGGCGCGGCATACCGACATAGAGGGAAGGTTTAGGCGCTTCCTCCTTGGGTGTGGCCTCGGCACCTTCCGCCGCTTCAGCGGGCGGTTTATCGGAGCCGGAGAGCATCAGGAAGGCGCCAGCACCGCCACCGCCCAGCAAAATAACCGCCAGGGCAATGATAATGATCAGCTTCTTTTTCTTGCCCGCGGCCGGGTCTTTTAGCGTCAACTCGTTATCGTCAGCCATCCCTTGTCCACCCTAGTCTCAAACTTGTTCGATATCATAAACTTACTCGGGATTGCATCAAGCATAGAAATCAATTCCGGAACCGTTTGTCGATTCCACCAGCAAACCGAGGTTGGCAGTGGTGGGTTCCCCCTCAACCAGCCCGTTACCGGCATGTGACTGACCGCCACTCTGACCCTGCTGCCCCTGCCCGCTAAAGGTAGGCTGGCCCTGTTGTTGCTGTTGCTGCGACTGCTGTTGCACCTGCGTCTGACCAAGCTGGATCCCCTGTCCTGCCAGCATGTCACGCAGCCGGGGCATCGCCTGCTCCAGCATCTCACGGGTCTGTCCATGTTGTACCACGAAATGGACGTTGGCCTGACTATCGGCCCCGATCTGGATCTGGATCTTCATCTTGCCAAGGCCAAGGGGGTCGAGCTGAATTTCCGCCTGTTGCAGTTTTTCGGCCAGCATCACGTTGACCTTCTGATGCAACTCGGCAGGCGCCTCCTGACTGGCCAGTTTCAAATGGGGTAAATTCTGCGGTTCACGGCGCAGCGTGGCCTCGGCGGTAGGCGCCCGGCTTTCAGCCACCTGTGGCTGGGGCTGGCTGTTCTGGCCATGCTGGGCGGTCTGGCTCTGGCTGCTCTCGCTACTCGATGTCGTAGCGACAAGACTCTTCTCCGCCTCACCGGCCTTCGGTTTTACCTCCAGCTGCACCGCTTTGCGCACCTCGTCGGTGCCCGTCACTTCCATCTGCTTGATGCCGGCTGAAATGGTCGACAGCGGTGCTTGCGGCCCCTGAGATTCGGCCTGTGCCAACACCTGTTCTGGCGCCACCATCACGGGCGCAACGGCGCCATCGTTCTGGGCCGCAACATTTGGCGTCACGCTGCTCTGGGCAGCGGTACTTTGCGCTGTCGTCACTTGCATCGCCCCTTGATTGGCGGATGCAGCAGTGCCTGTCTGCTGGCTTCCCTCAGCGGCACTCTTCTCAACCCCCTTGCCAGTGGCACCATTGTCTGCTGCGGTGGTTGAGGTTGTGGCGACACCAGCATCAGGTTGCTTGAGCCCCTCGTGGAATGCCTTGAGCGCGGCGCCCTGAATCGTGGCTTGCGCAGTTTGCCCCTTGCCGGCCACTGTGCTGTTAGCTACGGGGTCAGATTTGCTGTCCCCCCCCTCTTTCGCCGCGAGCGACTCAGCGGGTTTGGTGGTACTGGTCGACTCATCGACCGGCAGCACCTTAGCCAGCTGGGCCATCCGCTCTGCCCCCGTGAGGGGCTTGGAGTGCTTGCCATCTGCCCCGAGGGTTTCGCCCTTGGCAGGGGCTTTCTCCCCGGACTGCCCATCCGCAGTGGTCGCGACCTTCTCTCCCTCATCGGAGGGCACATCGGAGGAAAGAACGGCGGAAGAAGCGTCACTCTGCGCCACCACTCGCGCCGCTGAGGACGATACCGTGGTTTCAAGAGTCGATTGGGCGGTCGTCGCCAGCGGCGCTTGCGCCCCGGTCTGACCTGCAAGTTGTTGGGCAATCCTGGCAGCGGCTGGGGTCTGCTCGCTTTCATCAAGCGCAATCCCCTCCTGCTCTCCCTCTTGCGGCAACGGATTGCCGTCTACCGCAGTGGCGCACTGTTGGGCCGCCACCACCAACTGGGGAGTCACTAGCGAGGTATCGAGCTTTAGGGAGTCTTGCAGACGGAGCAGAAAGTCGGTGGCAGGGACTTCCTCCACCTTGTTGTCGGCGTCAGGATCCTGCTCCTTGCCAGTCTCCTCTTTGGGAGAGGCGCTCTCGGTCGCCAAAGATTTGGCTGATCGGACATGGTTACCGCCCTGAGTGGCCTCGGCGGCGCCCTGTTCGCTGTTCCGGGCCTTGGCAATCAGGGTGGCGAAATCACCCTTGCTGTCGCTGCTGGTTCCCCCATCGATACTTTTGCTCTCGACGGAACCGCTCAGAGGCGCTTTGTCCAACCCGTTGGCCGGAGCCGAAGGCGTTTGTGTCAACAGTGTCTGCATCATGATGGGATCCCTGAATTCTGGTGGCCCCCCAAGAGATGGCCGCCGACAATGTCCATATCAAAGCAAGTTACAGGCCAGATTGATGAAAGCGTCGCAACATGGCGTACTCATCCAGCATCTTCTGCTCCTGACGCTGGGCTTTCTGCTGCTCGCGGCTCGCCTGCTTCTCCAGCAACAGCTCTACCGCCTTGCGCCGCTGCTGGGCTGCCAGCCACTCTTCACGACGCAGATCGAGTGCCTGACGCACCTGCAACACCCCTTCGTATTGTTGGGTCGCCGCCTGTTCAAGCTTGTTGATAAAGGCGTGATACTGGCTGTTTTGCTGGGGGGAAATCCCCTGCAGGCCGCGATCTGTCCACTGCTGGTGATAGATCTGGCGGTACTGGTTGAGGGCATTTTGCTGATCCATGAACAACTTGAGATCCTGCTGCGCCTTCGCCAGCGCCAGCGCACACTGCTGCTCCGCCTCCACCAACCGATCGGCCAACAGTACCAATCCTTTACTCATCGTCGACCTCTCTGTTTCCGACCATCATCAACGCATCAGTGGCATGGCCACCATCTGCAAGGCTTGCAGGCCATCATCGTAGGGAATGACCTCGCGCATCCCTTGCTGCAAGAATTGATCCAGATAGGGTTTTTGGATGATGGCGCGATCGATACGCGGATCAGCCCCCTGGCTGTAGGCGCCGATGGTAATGAGATCCCGGTTCTGCTGGTAGAGGGAGTAAAACTGCTTGAGGGTGCGTGCCAGCCCCATATGTTCAGGCGAGGTCACCATGGGCATGACCCGGCTGATAGATTTCTCGATATCGATGGCCGGATAGTGGCCCGCATCAGCCAGCTCGCGGGACAACACTATGTGGCCATCGAGGATCGCCCGCGCCGCATCGGCGATGGGGTCCTGCAGGTCATCCCCCTCGGTCAGTACGGTGAAGAAGGCGGTGATGGAGCCTTGGCCATCACTGCCGTTGCCCGCCCGCTCCACCAGCGCCGGTAATTTGGCAAATACCGAGGGCGGATAGCCCTTGGTCGCCGGTGGCTCGCCCACCGCCAGCGCGATTTCACGCTGTGCCTGGGCATAACGGGTCAGCGAATCCATCAAGAGCAGCACGTTGAGCCCTTGATCGCGGAAATACTCTGCAATAGCCAGTGCGGTTTCACACCCCTTGAGACGCATCAGCGGTGAGGCATCGGCGGGAGCCGCCACCACCACAGAACGGGCACGCCCCTCCTCGCCCAGGATCTCCTCGATGAACTCCTTCACCTCGCGCCCCCGTTCGCCGATAAGCCCTACCACGACCACATCGGCTACCGAGCCGCGGGTCATCATGCCAAGCAGCACCGATTTACCGACGCCTGAGCCGGCAAACAGCCCCATCCGCTGACCCTGCCCGACCGTCAGCACCGCATTGATGGCACGCACCCCGACATCCATCGGCTGATGAATGGGGCGACGCGCAAGCGGATTGATGCGGTGCTGGGCAAACTGCACCGTTTGGGAGGAGAGAATGGGACCGAGGCCATCCAGCGGCTGACCGATACCGTCGATCACCCGACCAAGCAGATTCATGCCGACCGGAATACCGTGCTCTTCGGTGATAGGCACCACTCGGGCTCCGGGGATCACCCCCTTGAGCTGCTCGCTCGGCATCAGATAGAGGCGATCGCCGGAAAAACCGACCACTTCAGCCTCCAGCGTGCCATCAAGGGTATCGATACGGCAGAGTGCGCCGATGGCGGCACGACAGCCGATGGCTTCGAGTGTCAGCCCCACCACCCGGGTCAACTTACCGGCAACCGGCGGTTTGGGGGCGCAGTCGCGTACCTTGTACCCTTGCAACCGGTTCAGTAGCGAGCGGCTCATCTGGCCTCCTGGAAGCTAAAAAGTGCAGCCGGACGACAAGGTCCGGCATCGGTTATGGGCGTGGATCCGGCGAAGCCGGTTTCTGCGACGCATTGTCCCGCAAGAAGTTGCGCAGCAACTGATCGATGCGCCCGGAGAGGGTCAAATCGATGCTGGAGAGCTCGGTGGCAAGTTGCAGATCGCCGGGAGAGAGGGTGGGATCGCTCTGCAATCGCCAGTGGCGCTTGGCGCACTCTTCAGCGCCAAATGCCTGCTCGATTCGCGCGATATCGTCGGGGTGCAGCATCAGAGTCACCCCCTGTTCGGCGGCAGGCAGAAAGGCCAGCCCCTCTTTAAGCGCCTCCAGCAGAGTGCGGGGAGAGGTCTCCGCTTCATGACGAATCAGCGCTCTGGCCAGTTGCATCACCAGCGAGACCAGCTCCTGCTCCACCGCCTGATCCAGCTCGTTAAGCGGATTGGCAAGGCGGGCGGCGAGCCCCTGCCAGTGGGCGATCTCCTGCTCCACCAGCTCGCGGCCCATCGCCAGCCCCTCCTCGCGCCCCTGTTCGAGACCGGCAGAGTGGCCCTGTTGCAACCCTTCCAGTTTGCCCTCTTCCATTCCCTTGGCATAACCGGATTCGCGCCCCTCTGCCATCCCCTCTTCCCAGGCGGCCTGACGGATCGCTTCAAGCTCTTCGGCGGTGATGCTGGGGGTCGGCTCCTGTTCGGGCTCCGGCTCCACCACCTCCTCTTCCTGCTGATACCAGTCAGGGGCAAGGCCGAGGGCATTGGTGGGCGCTCCCGCCTCTACCTCGACCTCCATCTCGGGCCAGCCCCAGGTCTCAACCCGGGCATCATCACCCTCGGGGCGCACATAACCACGCAGTTTGTTGTTCATGCTTTGCGCGGCTCCTCACCACTGCCTGATGCGGGCTTGGCATCGCAACTCTGTTTATGGGCCATGACTTAGAGGAACTCCTCGCCGCCACCTGCACCCAGCATAATTTCGCCGGCATCCGCCAGACGACGGGCGATGGAGAGGATCTCTTTCTGGGCCGCTTCCACTTCGGAGACCCGGATCGGCCCCATGGCCTCCAGATCGTCCGCCAGCATTTCCGCCGCCCGTTTGGACATGTTCTTGAAGATCTTCTCGCGCATCTGATCGTCGGAGCCCTTGAGGGCGCGTTGCAGCAGATCCCCCGGCACTTCCCGCAGCATGGTCTGGATGCCGCGATCGTCCACATCGATGAGGTTTTCGAACACGAACATCAAATCCTGGATCTGCTGGCTCATCTCTTCATCCGACTCGCGGATGGAGTCCATCAGCTGGCCTTCGATATTGGTATCCAGATAGTTCATGATGTTGGCGGCAGCCTTCAGGCCACCCATCTTGGCTGCCTGGGCACCGGCCGCACCGGCGAACTGTTTCTCCATGATATCGTTCAACTCTTGCAGTGCCGCCGGTTGTACCTCTTCAAGGTTGGCGATACGCATCACCAGATCGAGGCGCACCTGCTCCGGGAACTGGCTCAGGATCTCGGCGGATTGCTCCGGCTCCAGATAGGAGAGCACGATAGTCTGGATCTGCGGGTGTTCGTTCTGGATGATGCTGGCCACCTGACGGGCATCCATCCACTTGAGCGAATCGAGGCCGCGGGCGCCGGAACCGAGAATGATCTGATCCACCAGATTGCTCGCCTTGTCCTCGCCAAGGGCCGCCACCAACGCCTTGCGCACGAAGTCTTCGCTGCCGATACCGATGTTGGTGTACTTCTGGATATCGTCGATGAATTGACGGTGCACCGCCGCCACCCGATCGTGACTGAAGTCAGACATGGAAGCCATCGACATACCGAGCCGCTGCACCTGCTTGGGCTCGAGATGACGGAAGATCTGGGCGGCATCCTCTTCATTGAGGCTGAGCATCAACACCGCAGCCATCTCCATCCCCGACATCTGGTCGAGGATCTGGCGCTGACTGTCGGTGATGTCATTGCCGGTGACTTGACTCTTCTTTTCTTCAGGCATCTTTGTTCGTTACCCATTCTTTAATGACCTGAGCGGCCAGATCCGGCTCGTTCGCTACCAGCGCACGTACCGCCTTGAGCAAGTCTTCGTCACGGTGCAGATCCGGCAGTTTCAGCTGGCCATCACGTACACCAAACACCTGATCGCTCTCGACTTGTGCTGACAGCAGGCTCAACTCGTCGTCGCCACCCAGTACGGTGTGGTTGTCGAAGTCCAGCTCCCCTTCCGGTTTGGCATCCGGGTAGAGCAGTCGCTTGAGCATGGGACGGATCACGGTCACGATCAACACGATAATCACCAGCACCGAGGCGGCGATGCGCACCGCACGCCAGAACCAGGGCTGATCGTAGAGCGGCACCTCGGCCACGGTATCCAGCTCTGGACGATTGAACGGAATCGCGACCACCTCAAGGGTATCACCACGGGTCACATCAAAGCCAAGGCCACCGCTCAGCAAACGGCGCAATGTATCGAGTTCTGCCTGGGTGCGCGCCTCACGGGTCACGGCCCCATCTGCGCCGGGCACCGCCTTGTAATCCACGGCAACCGATACGGTCATACGGCGAATGCCACCCATCTGACGACGGGTGTGGCTAACTGTGGTATCCAGCTCGAAGTTTCGGGTCGCCTCTTTGCGGGAGCGACCAGCAGCAACTGTGGTGGTACCATCAGCAGCAGTGGTCGTGACCTGCTCGGGAATAGTGGAGGCAGCTGGAGGCTGATTGGAGAGGGAACCGGGCACGCCACCATTACTACCGCTGGCGCTGTTCTCTTCCATGGTCATTTCGGAGCGCACTGCAGGCAGATCCGGGTTGTAAGTCTTGCGGGTCTGCTCCTGCTGGGAGAAGTCGAGAGAGAGATCCACTTCCGCCGTATAGTTGTCGGCCCCCAGCACCGGGATCAGGATGGCGTCAATTTTTTGTTTGTACTCCAGCTCCTGCTTCTGCTGCATGGCAAACTCTTTGCGAGTCTGGGCAGAGAGTGGATCTTGCGAGCCGGAGTTGAGCAGGCGGCCATTCTGGTCGGTGACGGTGACACGAGTCGGTTCGAGGCCGTGTACCGCAGAGGCAACCATATCGACGATGGAGTCCACCTCCCCCTGCCCCAGCGCCGCCCCTTTCAGGTTGAGCACCACGGTGGCACTGGGTTTGCGTTCGTTGCGGGCAAACACGTTGTCTTTCGGGATAGCCAGCAGCACCTGGGCCTTGGCCACATTCTGGAACTGCTCGATGGCGCTCGCCAGCTGGCGCTCGCGGCTCAGCTTCAGACGTTCGCTCTCCATCCGCTGGCTGACGCCGAAACTGGAATCTTTGAGCAGGATATCTTCACCACCGATGTTGCTATCGGTGGCATTGGCAAGACCGGCACGGGTCAGGGCCAACTGGATAGTGGGGTAGCTTTCGGCGTTGACCAGCACGCTCTTGCCATCCACCTCATAGGGGATCTTCTGCTGATCGAGGAAATCGAGAGTCTTCACCAGCTCCTGGGTGGTGTAGGTGCCGAGGGGACGCATGTCCGGCTCCTTGCCCCACAGCAGGATAAACACCGCAATGGCCAGACAGATGGCAAGCCCCAGGATCAGAGTTATTTGCCGCAGCACATCGGTGTTGGACAGGAAGCCCAGCGCCGAACTCTTCTGCTCATTTTCATCGAGGGCGGCGGTGCCCTCATCGTTTATCAGCAGATCGCCGTTTTGGTCAGTAGCCACGATTTATGTCCTTATTGCTGACATGTTCATGATGTTCAGTCGTCATGGTTTATTGGCGTCGCTTATACCGGCATGTTCATGATGGTCTTGTAGGCATCGACCATCTTGTTGCGCACCTGTACCGTGGCTTCAAAGGCGATGGAGGATTTTTGGCCCGCGATCATCACCTCGGCCAGATCCACCGACTTGTCACCCATATCGAAACGGGTACGCAGATCATTGGCGGCCCCTTGCAGCTCGTTGACGTTGCCAAGCGCCTGTTGCAGCAGCTGACCAAAATCGGAGGTTACCTGACGACCGGGTTGTGCCAGCGGCGTTGCGCCTGCTTCGATCTTGAGCGCCTGCATCTCTTGCATCAGGCTGCTTGCACTAATTTCCATTTTTCATCCCCAGACAAATCATTGACGCTGGCATGCAACAAGCAATTAGAGTGCCAATGCGTTAAAAGCGCGATGCGGATGAGTGGCCAGACCAGGCTGGACGAGTTCGACAACGGCAGGTGGCTCTGATTAAATCCGACTCTGACGCCCACTTTTGCTGGCTGGCAAGGAGTCCGCTCTGGATTATCGCAAACCCGTGCTCAAGGCGATGGACTACATCAGCCAACATCTGGATGACAATCCGGGCCTGGATGAGGTCGCAGCAGCGGCAGCCATCTCCACCTTCCACTTCCACCGTATTTTCAAGACGATGGTCGGCGAAACCATTGCCGGATTTACCCGGCGCCTGCGTATGGAACGCGCTGCCCGTCGCTTGCTCGCCTCCCCCCAGAGTGACATCACCCCCCTCGCACTGGCCGCCGGGTTCTCCAGCTCGCAGAATTTCGCCAAGGCCTTTCGCCTGCACTTCGCCATGAGCCCCTCGGAATACCGCCAGCAGCAGGGGGGAAACTGGAAAAGCAAGATTGGAAACGATCCCTTCCCTTTGACACCTATGATGGCCTGGTCATGCACCCGGTCACCGAACACCCGGGTCTGTTGCAGGGGGCTAGCGTCAGGCAGATGCCCGCCCGGCGCGTGGCGTACATGCGCCGCCTGGGCCCCTATGGCAAAGAGACCTGCGAGCAAGCTCATCGGGATTTGCTCGCGCTGTTCGCCTCAGACGAGGCGATGACACCGGCGGGTACCCTGAGTCTCTATTGGGATATCCCCGATATCACCGATGAGACCCGTTGCCGTACTGACGTCTGCATCGAGCTGGGGCCAGAGATCCCCGCTGGGCGCCAGTTAACCACCCAGACCATCGCCGCGGGCCCCTATGCGGTTTGTCAGTTTATCGCTCGCGGCGATCAACTGGTCGCTTGCTGGGAAACGGCGTTTCGCTGGGTAGTGGGTCAAGGGCTGAACTGCGACGATCGCCCGTGTTACGAGCAATACCACGCAGGCACGGACCCCGACCGGGAGCATTACGTGTTTGATATCTGTATCCCGCTGATCAACCGATAAGCCGATACCTCATTTCCATTTACCCACTTCGGTGCCTTCGGGCACCGAAGCGACGGAGTCATGCCCATGAATATCAAAACGCTGTTTCTCGCCAGCCTGATGGTGACGCTTCCCGCTGCCGCCAATGCCCAGTCACAGAGCCAGACGCTGATCTTTGGCGGCACCATCTACAGTGGTGATCCGGCGAACCCTCACCCGGAAGCGGTCGGCATTGAAGGTAAAAAGATAGTGGCAGTCGGCAGCTATCAGGAGGTCAGCGCCCGCCTCGGCAACCATGCCAAGCGTCTTGATCTGAAAGGAAAGTACCTGATGCCGGGGCTCATCGACAGCCATGTTCATGCGGCATTTGCCGGTTTTCAGGGGATGACGGTTAACTTTCCTGACGCCATGAGTGAGGTTGAGCAGGTGCAGCTATTTCTGACCCGCAGCAAGGATGATCCCCGCCTGACACTGGGCGATGTAGAGCTATACAGCAATGTCTCCCTCGACTACTGGCATCAGCTTCCCCTGCTCGATCAGGTGTTCAATGGCCCGCAATACCGGCAGATCCCGGTGGTGCTTGCCGGTTCGGATGCCCACACCGGTTGGGCCAATCAGGCCATGCTGCGCAAGGCTGGCATTGATGCCGGCTCCCTTGACGGTCGTTATGCTCCGCTGAAAGGCAATTTTGGCCTCACCCCATCCGGCAAGCTCAATGGCTTTGCCTCGGAAGGCGGCTGGGATGCCATCCTCAAGGCGCTGCCCCCCGTCAGCGACGAGACGATTGCCAGTGCCATCATGACTGCCGCCAAACAACTCAATCAGGTGGGCATTACCGCCTGGATGGACCCTATCAGCAACATTCGCCCCCTCGCCCCCATCTTCAACGCCGAGCCGGATCGCCGCGATACCTGCCTGCTGCCGGCGTACAGCATGCTCTCCCGGGAAGGCAAGCTGACCGGACATGTATCCGCACTGGCACTGGTGGGGATACATGCCTCACCCACCATCATTGATGACGTATTAGCGCTGCAACAGCAGTTTCAAGATGCCCCGGACGTGAAACTGGTGGGGTCAAGATCCTGCAAGATGGTGTCATCGAGTATCCATCCCAGACCGCCAAGTTGAGCGAGCCCTACCTCAACCGTCCCGGTTACAGCGGCAAGGACGATTTGGACAAGCAGCGTTTCAACGAGCTGATCCGCACCGCGGATGCCCATCAACTTATCGCTCACTTTCATGCCATCGGCGATCGGGCCGTCCGTGAATCCCTCGATGCCATCGCCTATGCCCGGGCCCACAATCAGGATCACCGCCTGCTGCACAGCATCACCCATCTGGAGGTGGTGAGCCCGGCCAGTATTGCCCGCTTCAAACCGCTCAATGTGGCCGCATCGATGCAACTCTTGTGGGCCGGGAAAAACGTGGCGACCACCCTGCTGCTTGAAGGAAAAGTGCCCCCGGCACTGCTAGCCCGCCTCTATCCGGCAGGCAGCTTGCTGCAAAGCGGCGCCATTATCGCCGGTGCCAGTGACTGGCCGGTCTCCAGCCCCAACCCTTTCCTCGCCATGTATACCGCGATCACTCGTCAAGGGGAGCTTGGCTTGCAGCCCCCCGCCAGCGAGCAGATCAGCCGTCAGGCCATCTTGCAGGCCTATACCCTCAACGCCGCCAAGGTAATTGGACGGGAGAAAGAGATTGGCTCCATCAGCGCGGGCAAGAGTGCTGACCTGATCTTGCTGGATCGCAATCTGGAACAGGTAGCAAGCGAAGAGCTCAAGGAGACCAAGGTGCTCTGGACCATGTTCAAGGGCAAGCAGGTCTATTCAGCCCACTGACACCGAGAGAACAAACAGGCCCGCACTGCGGGCCTGTTGGCAAGATCACGACAAGCGCATGGCGTGCAGTGAGCAACCGATAACGGCGGGATTAGCGGCTCGTTTCAGTCAAGTCCTTGTCAATCCAGTACTTGGAGCCGGAGATATTGGCATCGAGCAGCAACCCCTTCTCGCCAATCTGGTAGATGGCCATGCCGCCGTTGTATTTGGCGGTAAGCTCGGCGCTCTCCTTGCCGGCCACCACGCCCACTTCGGAGGTGGCCTCCCACCCCTGGGTCACGAAGGCATCGAATCTGGCCTTGTCTTCAAACAGGATCACCTGCTGATAGAACTTGCCGCCAATCCCGGCCGCCAGACCCGCACCAAACATCTTCATATAGGTGTGCTTGCCGGTTTTGCGATTGACTGCCACCCCGGCCCCCTGATTGGTATGCAGCATCAGGGAGAACTTGCGCGAATCGAACACTGCATAGCCATAAGCCTTGTCAAACAACAACTTGGCTGATGGCTGCTCATTGAACAACCGGATCAGCGCAGTGTCGGCCATGGTATTGAGCGCGATCCTCGCCTCTTTCGCCGTCTTGGGGTTGAGCATCTCGTTGAGCTCCTTGTCGGCTGCCTTCAGCCACTCCTTGCCGGTCGCGATGCTCTTGTCGGTCCAGACCCCGGCGGTATTGAAGGCATCCTCTCCCCAGGCCGAGATGGAAGCCCAGCTCTTCTTGGAGAAATCGCTGACATCCTGCCACACCTCCTTGCTGGTCTCGCTAACTGCCGCTCCCAGATCGGACGCTGCGGCCTTTAGCTTGGCCCAGTCGGCATAACAGGGTGAGAAGGCCAGACTCAGTGACAAGGCCAGCAACCAGTTACGCTTGTTCATTTTTTCACTCCCGTATTGTCGAGTGTCTGGGTTACCTGAGACGATCACCTACAACAGGCTACCCGCTGAAAATCACTCCCGCATTATCGGAAGGGGAATCCGGTTAAGCAATCATTGAGTCCTGTTTATACCGCCACAGCCCGACTGCGGTTAACAAAAAGGCTGCTCATCAAAGAGGAGCAGCCTTGTTAAGCACAGTAAAACTGGACTGGCTTATTCGACCATCATCACCTTGCAGGTGTTGGTACTACCCACGGTTTCCATCTTGTCACCGTGAGTCAGCAGCACCATGTCACCGCTCTGCAACAGCCCCTTATCCTTGAGCACAGCCAGCGCGTCGCGGCACACTTCGTAGACCGGTTTGGTCTCGTCACCATCAAACATCACCGGAGTGACGCCACGGTAGAGGTTGGTCCAGGCCAGGGTCTTGTTGTGGGGAGACATGGCGAAGATCGGCAGACCGGAGCTGATACGGGACATCAGCAACGGCGTGGTGCCGGACTCGGTCAGTGCCACGATCGCCTTGACCCCTTCCAGGTGGTTGGCCGCATACATGGTGGACATGGCTACAGCTTCTTCAACGGAAGTGAAGGTGTAGCTCATGCGGTGGTTGGAGACATTCAGGCTCGGGTGCTTCTCGGCACCGACACAGACGCTCGCCATGGAGGTCACAGTCTCGATGGGGAACTGACCGGCAGCAGTCTCGGCAGAAAGCATCACCGCATCGGTACCATCCAGCACGGCGTTGGCCACGTCCATGACCTCTGCACGAGTCGGCAGCGGCGCATTGATCATCGACTCCATCATCTGGGTGGCGGTGATCACCACACGGTTCAGACGACGGGAGTGGCGGATCAGCTTCTTCTGTACGCCAACCAGCTCGGGGTCACCGATCTCGACCCCCAGATCGCCACGGGCGACCATCACAGCATCGGAACCGAGGATGATGTCTTCCATCGCCTCATCGGTGGCGACGGTTTCGGCGCGCTCAACCTTGGCCACGATCTTGGCATTGGAACCGGCTTCGCGGGCCAGCTCACGGGCGTAGCGCAGATCATCGCCACAGCGCGGGAAGGAGACAGCCAGATAGTCCACATTCATGCGGGCAGCGGTCTTGATGTCTTCCTTGTCTTTCTCGGTCAGGGCCGGAGCTGAGAGACCGCCCCCTTTCTTGTTGATGCCCTTGTTGTTGGAGAGCGGCCCGGCCACGGTCACCGTAGTGTGAATGCGGGTGCCTTCAACCTGCTCGACCTTCAGTTGCACACGGCCATCGTCCAGCAGCAGGATGTCGCCCTGAACCACATCGTCTGGCAGGCTCTTGTAGTCGATACCGACCTGCTCCTGACACCCTTCACCCTTGCCGAGTGCCGCGTCGAGAATGAACTTGTCACCGATGGCCAGATAGATTTTGCCATCCTTGAAAGTGGAAACACGGATTTTCGGGCCTTGCAGATCACCCATGATGGCGACGTGACGACCGAGCTTGGCAGCAATGTCACGCACCTGATTGGCGCGCAGGATATGGTCTTCAGCAGTGCCGTGAGAGAAGTTCATCCGCACCATGTCGGCCCCGGCGCGGATGATCCCTTCGAGGATCCCTTCGCGGTCGGTAGCCGGACCGAGTGTGGTTACAATCTTTGTACGTCTAGGCATGAAAGACTCCAATATGAAGTTGATATGACTTGAGATTCTGCCCCATCAAGCCCATGGCTCGATGCACCCGTTTGCAAACCATCTGGGTGGTTTTTGTTATTAAATTACAATACTACACCAAGGCGGATGGCATAGACAGTCGGGGGCCAAAGCCCCCGACGGTTCAGGAAGAGTGCGGGGTTTCGAAGCGGGATTCGCGCAATCCCTCTTTAACCTTCTTAAGGTTTTCGCGAAATTTCATCCCCCGGCGCAGGGTAAAACCGGTCGCCAGCACATCCACCAGCGCCAGCTGGGCAATGCGGGATGCCATCGGCATATAGACATCGGTATCTTCCGGCACATCCATGGAGAGCACCAGATTGCACTCGCGGGCCAGCGGAGAGTCTTTGGCAGTCATACCGATGACGGTAGCGTCGTTCTCACGGGCCAGCGCTGCAATTTCCACCAGCGCCTTGGTGCGACCGGTATGGGAGATCAGCACTACCACATCCCCTTCGCTGCTGTTGATGCAGCTCATCCGCATCATGACGATATCTTCAAAGCTCACTACCGGGATGTTGAAGCGGAAGAATTTGTTCTGGGCATCGCGGGCAACGGCGGAGGAGGCGCCCAGGCCGAAGAAGCTGATCTTCTTGGACTGGGTCAGGATATCGACGCAGCGGTTGATGGCGGAAATATCCAGGCTGTTTTTGGCGGCATCCAGACAGGCCATGGTGGATTCGAAGATCTTGGCGGTGTAGGTATCCGGCCCGTCTTCCGCTTCCACATGACGATTTACGTAAGGAGTGCCGTTGGCCAGGCTCTGGGCCAGATGGAGTTTGAAATCGGGAAAGCCCTTAGTATCGAGACGGCGGCAAAAGCGGTTGACGGTCGGTTCACTGACATCGGCCATCTTGGCCAGAGCGGCGATGCTGGAGTGGATGGCGGTCTGGGGCGACGCCAGGATCACCTCGGCAACCTTGCGTTCTGATTTACTGAAACTTTCCAAGTTGTTCGTAATTTTATCAAGGGTATTCATCATCACCACCAGGCGTTTTTGTAATTTAGCTTCAGTGTCTTTGCACTCAATCTACGGCTAAGCAGGTTTCCATTCAAGCTAAGGACTATACAAGACAAGCGGTTATCGCAACTAACGCCTGCCATACAAAGTATGACTCATCTCTAATTATTTCGTACTTTTCGTTACAAAACGTCACCTTGCCATGAAAGCGCTTACAAATGTTGCAAAGCAACAACATTGTGAGCAGGCGCACATTTGTATCGATCCGGTGGGTGAGCGGGGCCCGGCTCGGATAGAATGGGCTGTCATAATCCAACAATAATCTCGGGACACCAGAGTCGTCCCCATCCTGTAACGAAGGAGTTGTTATGCAGCATACCCATGCGCTGGTCGGCGATGTCGGCGGCACCAATGCGCGGCTGGCCCTGTGTGAGCTGGCCACCGGTACTATCTCTCAGGCAAAAACCTACTCAGGTCTTGCCCATCCCAGCCTTGAAGCCGTGGTACGCCTCTATCTGGAGGAACACAAGGTTCCGGTGGCTGAAGCCTGCATCGCCATCGCCTGCCCCATCAATGGTGACTGGGTCGCCATGACCAACCACAGCTGGGAGTTCTCCATCAACGAGATGCAGCGCAATCTCGGGCTGGCTCGCCTGCAGGTGATCAACGACTTCACCGCCGTCTCGATGGCGGTGCCGGTACTGGCTGAATCGGATCGCATCCAGCTGGGCGGCGCGGCGCCGGTGGCTGACAAACCCATCGCCATCTATGGCGCGGGCACCGGCCTTGGGGTCGCGCACCTGGTCAAGGCGGGCGAACAGTGGCTGAGTCTGCCGGGTGAAGGGGGTCATGTGGATTTTGCCGCCAACACCGAAGAGGAAGATGCGGTGCTGCAGGTGATGCGGGGTGAATTGGGCCATGTCTCGGCCGAGCGTTTCCTCTCCGGCCCGGGTCTGGTCAATCTCTATCGCGGGCTGGTGAAATCCGATGGCCGTGAGCCAGAGCCGTTTGCCCCCAAAGACATTACCGAGCGCGCACTGGCCGGGGAGTGCCTCGATTGCCGTCGCACCCTGAGCCTGTTCTGCATGCTGATGGGCCGCTTTGCCGGCAATCTGGCCCTCAATATGGGTACCTTTGGCGGCGTCTATATCGCAGGTGGCATAGTGCCGCGCTTCCAGGAGTTCTTTACCGGTTCCGGTTTCCGGGTCGCCTTTGAAGACAAGGGGCGCTTCAAATCCTACCTCAAGGAGATCCCGGTGTTTCTGATCACCCATGAAGGGCCGGGGCTGCTCGGTGCGGGCGCTTACTTGCGCCAGTCGATGGGGATCACTATCTGATTGAAGAGGGGAACGAGGCGGGATCATCCATGGTTCAGCCTCGATTCAGTGTGAATGGCATAAAGTAGCCGCACGTAACCAAGAGGGTTGTGCTTCACAAGGAGTGGAAAGCGACTCTCATCCGCTGGATACGTTTGTCACCTGACAAGCCTGAACTGTTTCAACCGGCCTTTTGGCCGGTTTTTTTTTATGTCTGACATCCGGGATTACTGGGCCAGCGCCTTCAACTGCGCCTTATCGGGCGGATTGTTCCAGTCGATAGGGCCGTGGGTAAAACGGTACTGCAGCCGTGGCAGGCTGGTCTCCAGCCACTCTTCCCGAAAATAGGCATAACCCTGATCCCAATCCGGATCATTGGCCCAACCGCTCTGCAGGAAGTAGAGGCGCGTACCCTGCCCTTCCGGCACAAAACGCAGGCACACCTGGGTTTTCTGCTGGCGGATATGAGGCAGGCTGGGTGGAAAATTCCAGCTGAAACTGAGCAGGTCATAGGGCATGACGGCCATGACCCGGCACCCTTCGCTGCCACGCTCCCCCAAGGGAGCATGAGGCCTGAAGTAGATCTCGAAAGGGCCATTCGGTTCGGCCACCATCAAACATTCGGGAGCCAGAAAGCTGCGCAGACCGCTTTCTGTGGTCCAGGCGTGCCAGACATCGTCTATGTGCGCCGGAACAAAAATGTTGCCTTCAATCAGTTTATTGTCCATAAATCAGCGATCCTCAAGCCATCCATACAGGGGACTCCGGTAGTATAGCCCCATGGCAAATACAATGGACAGAGCTTAATCACACCCTTGTCATTTGCATCAATTAACCTGCCGCTGTGCAGCTGCCTCAATGAACATTGGCTCGGGAGGCCATCATGATCCGGCTCATGGAAGAACACGACATTCCCCAACTGGCCCGGCTGTTTTTAAAGAGCCGCCGCCACACCTTTCACTGGGTCGATCCCGCCAGCTTCCAGCTCGAGGATTTCGAGGAGCAGACCAGAGGTGAACAGGTGTGGGTTGCCGAACAGGGGGGTAATATCTGCGGGTTTATCGCCATCTGGCAGCCCGATCACTTCGTCCATCATCTCTATGTCTCAAGCGACTGGCACGGTCAGGGGATAGGGCGCGCCCTGCTGGAGCGGGGCCTCGCTGATTCGCCGCGCGGCTCGCTCAAGGTGGCGACCCGCAATACGGCAGCATTAGCCTTCTACCATCGGCTGGGCTGGCAAAACAGTGACGAGACCGGCCACTGCGAGGTCACCGGCCCCTGGTGCAAGTTGCTTAGAAACTAGCGGGACGCCCGGCACCTGCGCTTTGCGGCTGAACAGGTACCAGCGGTGCCGGGGGGAAGAACCAGCGGTAGAGATCGAACCAGCCATCTCGCTGGGCAATCACGACCTCATGCACCGGATCGCGCTGGAAGATCGCCACCTTGTTTTCAGTCAGCGGCACCCAGGCATAGTTGACCAGCGCATATTGCGACTGGATCAGGTTGTACTCATTGAGATAGGAGTCATCGTTACCCGACTCGTGCAGCTGGGTACGACTGTCGATGAGGTAAACAAGCTGGTTGAAGAAGGTAAATTGAAAACCGGTCACCCGCCACTTCTCTCTGGTCGCCTCCTCCTCTTCAATCACGGTGATTTTGCCCCAGCGACACACCCCGTAATAGTTGACCCCGTTGGCCGACATCTTCAGCTCGTAATGACAACCCAAGCTGTTGATAAACATCCCGACCACAAACAGCAACACGACAAGCAGTGGCAACAGCAGCAAGGTATTTTTCAGCGTTCGTTTCATCAGAGATCCCTTACAGCGTTTTTTCTAGCTCTTTATAGGAAAGCACGCGAACCTTGTGGCCGGAGATCAGCACCAGCGATGCCGGTTTAACTGGCGGCACGTCGCTCCGAGCCTCCATCTGGCAGACGACGCCGGTCGGAGCGTCGGCACACTGCACATGGAGCCACTCGAAATGGAGATAACTGGCGGCAAACAACGCCAGCACAGCCAGTACCAGATTGAGGTAAACCAGACTCCTGACCAGGAGCGGCCGCCCGATACCGCTGAAGCAGGCGAGTTTGACACGCTCACCAAAGGAGCGGGCTACGCCAGATGCAGGCTCTGTGGTGACCTCATTCCCTGACAATGGTGGTGTTGACGCTGACTGCGCAGCCACAGCAGGCGCGGGTTCGCTCATCGGCTCGGGCAAGGGCTCACTCTCTGTTGGCAGTGCCTTGCCGTAATAGCTCTTAATCTTGCAGTTCAGATGCAGAGAGTACCCTTTTTTCGGGGTACTTCTGATATCCAGCGTCTGGGGGGATGAGGCGAAGTGGCGACGAATATTGGCGATGGCCACGTTCAGTGAGTTGGGGCTGATGGGGCGACCCAACCAGCCGATTTCGAGCAACAGATCCTTGTCGCACACCTCGTCATGGTGATCGAGCAGATAGCTGAAAATGAGGCTCTCGGCCGATGACAGGCGCACCACCCTGGCGCTTTGCACGTTGTCCTTGTCGGTACAGAAGATCAGATCTCGCCTTTTGACATCAAAGAGATAATCACCGAAGTGATAGGCTGATATGTTATTGCCTGGTGTAACCCCCGTCATACCAACCACCTGTTATTTGCATTCATCATGAAGAAGCTGGGATTCCACGCCCGATAAGGCCAGATGGCGGCTCAGGACGAGCTGTCATCGCGCGAAATTCTAATGGGTCGGGATCAGCGGCACAATAGATGCGAACAGGCATAAACGGGGAAAATGAATATATGCGTCCAGCGCTGTCGGAGTGAGTGCTGGGCTGCGCATGGCAAAAATTGCTACTGGACAGGGCGCCGGCCTGCCCCGCAAGATGCTCCGGCATCCCAGCAGGGCGAGGTTGATTCACTAGACCCGAAACTGCTTGAGCAAAGTATCGAGCTGGGCCGACAGCTGCCGCAGATCGCTGCTGGCCTCGGCAACCTGTGCCACTCTGGCGGCACTCTCGCTGTTGAGGGTCGCAATCCGGTTGACGCTGTGACTCACCGCCTCCGCCACCGAGTGCTGCTCCTCCGATGCCTGGGCGATATACATGTTCATCTCGCGGATCAGGCTTACCTGATTTTTGATCTTCTCCACCGAAGCCTGTACATCTGCCGCCTCGGCACCGGCCCGGGAGGCCTGCTCCTGGCTCTGCTGCATCCCGGACCCGACATTCTGGGTCGCTTGCTGCAACCGCTTGATACTGGCACTGATCTCCTCCGTCGACTGACGGGTACGCCCCGACAAGGTGCGTACCTCATCCGCCACCACCGCAAAACCGCGCCCCTGATCACCCGCCAGCGCCGCCTCGATGGCGGCATTGAGAGCAAGCAAATTGGTCTGCTCGGCGATACCATTGATCACTTCTATGATTGTGCCGATGCTGCTGCTCTCGGTCGAGAGGGTACGCATCAGGATGGCAACTCGCTCCACCTCCCCCACCAGTTGATGAATCGCCTCATTGGCATGACCTGCCAGATGGTAACCCTGCTCCACATAGTGATTGGCCTCATCGGTGGCACCAGAGGTTTTCACCGCGTTGCCAGCCACCTCCTGCACCGCCTGACTCATTTCGGTAATGGCGGTGGCGACCTGATCCAATTCGGACTGCTGGGCGTCACTGCCAATACGGGTATCTGCCGAGAGGGTGTCGCAGCGCTCGGCATTTTGCAGCACCCCGGCGGAAAGGGTATTAATCTCCGCCACCATATCCTGCAACTTGGCAATAAAGTGGTTGATGTTGGTGGCCAGCGTCCCCATCTCATCCTGACGGTTGATCTTGAGTCGCTGGGTCAGATCCCCCTCCCCTCTGGCAAGATCAAACACCGCTTGATTCATCTGATGAAGTGGCCTCAGCACATTGCGGTGAATCAGCGCCATCAGCAACGCGATGATGCAGAGATCGAGCACCAGGATCTGCCAGACGGTGGTGAGCAACTGCTGGCGCAAGTGGGCCTGAATGGCGGCATCACTGGTTTGTACCAGCAATCGGGCCACTGTGTTTTTCTGGCCGCTGTCGTCATAGACCAGATCATATCCTCCATAGGCTGCGATGTCGGCAGGCATGGCCGTCACGGGGGCAATGGCGCCTGCCGTGTCACGGGCAAACCCGGCCACCAGCTTCTCCTTGTTGACCACCAGCAAAGCACTCAGGATATCGGCCGCCAGCTCGGACTTGAGCGATGCCTCGATAAAAGCTGACTCATAATTCCACAGCGGGCCGGGCAGAGAGAGCTGCAGCCGGCCGATGGCCTGTTCGACCAGCGCACTCTGTTTGCTGTAGCTCTCCGCTCTGGCGGTGTTGTAGTTGTAGCCGCCAAACAACACCAGTAGCAGACTCACCGACAGGGAGGTCAACACGGCAATCCTGAACGTCAGACTTTTCCAATCCATGGCTTCCTCCCGGTTTTCACGGCAGCCGGCGCAGTGCCATTGACTGGCACTTGTTACGAGTACTGTTACTGGTACTTGGCGTTGATCTTGTCGATGGTGCCATCCGCCTTCATGGCGACCAGGATCTCGTTGAGCCTGGTGATGAGCTCATCGGGCGTGTCCTTGTTAAACGCCAAGCTCATCTGGGTTTCCTTGAACACGAAGACCGGCTTGGGTGCGACCACTTTCTCCTTGCTGGCTAGATAGGGCGCCAGATACTGGCCGGTTGCCCAAAGATCGATGCGACCGGCCTCCAGTTTTTTCACGTTGGCGGTATCGTTGGCAGCCAGCTGCAACTTGGCAAATCCCTGAGCCTTGAGATATTCGGCGGCCGCATCGCCGTTATAGCCCCCCACCGAATACTGCTTGGCATCTTCCAGCGACTTGACCGTGATATTGGCGGTCGAGCTGGAGAAGAAGACCCAGTTGTTATTGACCAGCGGCCCCACCCATTTGAACAGCGCCTCACGCTCCGGGGTACGAGTCGTGGAGTAGAGTGCGGTGTTGGGAGTACCGAGGGTATCTTCGTACGCCCGTTTCCAGGGCATCAGGGTCAGCTGGTATTCAACCCCGGCACGCTTGAACAGCTCTTCGACCACCTCGGTCGACAGCCCGACAATCTTGCCCCCCTCTCCCTGCATGTTGAATGGCGGGTAATCCTCGGTCATCACATTCAGTGGCGCAGCCTGAACAGCGCTTATCGCCATCATCGAAGAGACTGAAAAAATTGCACTTTTCCACAGCAGTTGATAGTTCATTGCAACCTCGCTTTGCTTGCCATTCATCCCTGAACATCCGCCATTATCGATGGCGGTGCACGTCTGACCCACTGGGGTCATGCCGGCTTTCACGGCTCGCCGCCCACCCATGTGTAGCAGCAAACAGATCCGGATTTTGCCTGTGCGCAACGAAACGCAACCGGCGAGGGAGGCTCACAACAAATCGAGGTGGAAACATGCCAGGACAGCATAAGGGGAGTGCGGAGTGGGGCGGATAAGCCTCTGCCATACAACAGCGCCGTGACGGAGAAAAAGCGCATCGTGTTATGACAGGGGTCTGGGAGAGAAATGATTGAAAACGCCAACATCCATTTTCCCATACTGCTCGAGGAGACCTCAGAGCCAAGCCTGTCCTTTAGCTAAGGTCACGAAAAGAGATACGTCAAATGAGAATGCTAACCCCCTCATCTGCTTCCAGATTAGATTCCAGATGAGCTCCGTCGAACCGAAAAGTGGCGCTAGATACTCGAAAAACAGAAGGCCACCGCGAGGTGGCCTTCTCCAAATCAACGATGAACGTCTGGTGGAACTCAATCCTTGGCCGCGTCCATTACACCCTCTTCGGAGTGCGCAGGCAGGATCAGGTTGAGCAGGATGGCGGCAACAGAGGCCAGGCCAACACCGGCCAGCGCGAAGTCGCCAATCTTCATCTCCAGCGCACCGACACCGACGGTCAGAGTCACGGCGACGATGGCGATATTCCGTGACAGCCCCAGATCCACCTTGGATTCCACTAGGGTCTTGAGACCGATGGCAGCGATGGATCCGAACAGCAACAGCATGATACCGCCCATCACCGGCATCGGGATGGAGGTGAGCAGCGCATTGAACTTGCCGAAGAAGGCCAGAATGATGGCAAACACGGCAGCCCAGGTCATGGTGATCGGGTTGAAGTTGCGGGTGAGCATCACGGCCCCAGTCACTTCGGCGTAGGTGGTCACGGGTGGGCCACCGATGAAACCGGCGAAGCATACGCCAATACCGTCACCGGCCAGAGTACGGTGCAGGCCCGGGTTCTTGGTGTAATCCTGTCCGGTTACCCCACCAATCGCCAGCACGCCACCGATATGTTCGATACAGGGGGCGATGGCGACCGGCAGCATAAACAGGGCGGCAGCCCAGTTGATCTCCGGGGTTTCGAAGTGGGGTAGCGCCAGCCAAGGGGCGTTCACCATGCCATCGAAACTCACCTGGCCCATGAAGACCGCCGAGACATAACCGGCGATGACGCCGCACAGGATGGGGATCAGCTTGACCCATCCCTTGCAGAACACCGCAGCAATCAGGGTCACCGCCAGCGAGATACCGGCCAGCGTCAGTGCAGTCCCCGCAGGTACTACCTGCTCACCACCGGCACGGCCCATCGCCATGTTGCAAGCAACCTGCGCCACGGAGAGGCCGATCACCATGATCACCGGGCCAATCACCACAGGGGGCAGCAATTTGTGGACAAAGCCCATCCCTTTTGCCCGGATCAGCGCAGCCAGAATGAAATACATGAAACCGGCGGCAAACAGGCCAAACATGGTGGATGGCAATCCCCAGGTCTGGGTGGCGTAGATGATGGGGGCGATGAAGGCAAAGCTGGAGCCGAGGAAAATCGGGACCTGGCGGCGGGTGCAGAGCTGGAACAACAGGGTGCCCACACCGGCGCCAAGCAGGGCCATGGAGGGGTTCAATCCGGTGAGCAGCGGCACCAGAACCATGGCACCGAAGGCAACAAACAGGATTTGCAGCCCGGCGACACTTTGCTTGACTAAGGAAAACATGGATGTCCTTAATTTTTTGATAACTGATGGGGATATTTATCACTTTTCAGTTATCACAAGACTTTTTCAAGGCACGAAATGAACACAAATGCGTCACTTGTTACCTTTTACTGCTTGGGAAGGGCATGAAACTGGCTTTTTAGGCGGGATTCGTTGCTACAAGCATCGAGTATGCGATTTTACGCATTATTGTGACGAACGCCAATCGTTTTTCAATCATGTTTATTGTGTTCATGGTCAGAAATGCCGCCATCAGAGGACGATCTATAATGGATCCCGTGAACCAAGATGGACAAGGAGTCCCCATGTCACAGCCCCCATTCAAAGCCAGCCAGCGAAGACTACTGATCGGCTCGGCTATCGCACTCGCCCTGTTTGCGAACCCGTTCAGTTATGATTTCACCCACAATGAGTGGCAAATGAATCAGGCCTATGCCAAGTCCTGCTTTATCGCCGGTACTCGCATCACGATGGCCGATGGTTCCACCCGCCCCATAGAGACGCTCCGGGCCGGTGAACGGGTGCTGGATCAGCACGGCGGCAGTAACCGGATCATGGCGGTCGAACGGGTCATACTGGGCCAGCGCAGACTCTACGGGATCAATGATCTGCCCCCGTTCTTTACCGCAGAGCACCCTCTGCTGACCACGCGGGGCTGGGCAGCCATCTCACCGGCCATGACCCGAACCGAAAACCCGCAACTGGTGGTGCTGCCGCTATTTACCGGCATGCAGATAATGTGTCGCCCGGCACCTGTCATGGTGACGGGCAATCTGGCCCTACAACCCCAGCCGGAATTACTGCTGGTTGAGTCACTCTGCTGGATAGAGGCGCCTCCCACTACCGCACTCTTCAATCTGCTGCTCGATGGCAGCCACAGCTACATCGCCAATGAGCTGATCGTTCACAACAAAGATGGCGATGGTGGCAGTGGTGGTGGTGACAGCGACGGAGGCGGTGGCAGCGACAGCGGCGGTGGCAGCAACAGCGGCGGTGGCAGCAACAGCGGCGGTGGCAGCAACAGCGGCGGTGGCAGCAACAGCGGCGGTGGCAGCAACAGCGGCGGTGGCAGCAGCAGCGGCGGTGGCAGCAACAGCGGCGGTGGCAGTGATAACGAGAGCAGCAGCCACGATAATCAGGGTCAGGGCGAGCATGCCGGCGGAGAGCAGCATGGTGGAGGTGAACGGCATGCTGGTGGAGAAAAACATGCAGGGGGAGAACGCCATGGTGGTGGCCGCGGATTTGGCAATGGCGTTGATGACAACGGTGTGGATGCCATCGATGCCAACGGCAACAAGCTCAGAGGTGACGGCACCATCGATGACAACGGCGTGGATGCCGTCGATGCCAATGGCAACAAGCTCAGAGGTGACGGCACCATCGATGACAACGGTGTGGATGCCGTCGATGCCAATGGCAACAAGCTCAGAGGTGACGGCACAGTCGATGACAACGGTGTGGATGCCGTCGATGCCAACGGCAACAAACTCAGGGGCGATGGCTCGGTCGATGACAACGGTGTGGATACTGTCGATGCCAACGGCAACAAACTAAGAGGTGATGGCACGGTCGATGATCGCCAGCAAGTGCTTACTGATGAGCAGGAGCGGGCGCTGCTCAACAACGGTTTTCGCCAACAGGGGCAACCATAATGCGATATCTGTTACCACTCCTCCTGCTCGGCCTCGCTGGCTGCGCCACGGTCGACACTCCGCCGCTTTACCATCAAATGGATAAGGCAGATGTTCAACTGGCCAATCAGGCCCTTGCCAAGGCACTGGAAACCCGCACCAAAGGGCAGAGCCTCACCTGGTTCAATCCGGCTAATCGTCACTCGGGTAGCGTCACCCCGCTACGCACCTTCCGCCATACCAGCGGGGAGTGGTGTCGCGACTATCGCGAGCAACTCTATATCGGCAAGGCCAGCCAGCAGTGGCAAGATACCGCCTGCCGCAATCAGCAAGGGCGCTGGCGGCCATTGCGAACTTAGTGAATGCCACGGGGGATAAACGAAAGGGGGTAGCAGCGCTACCCCCTTGTCATCTTTACCGACCCGTTATCCGAGCAGTGAATACGCGGTTATACCCGACGATAAGGCAGATAAACCGGCTCCCACATGTGGTTGAGGATATGCTGCTGCAGATCCTGCCCGATCAGCGGGTGGGAGGGATCCCGGCGCACGATATCCTTGAGCACGGCGGTCGCCACATGCACCGAGATGCTGCGCAGCTCGCGAATGCGGGGATAAACGGCCCCTTTAGCCAGATCCACCTCACTCACGCACTCGGCCAGCGCAAAGGCGGCAGTAGTGAAGACATCGGGTGTTATCTCGCGGATCTGGCTGACGATGGCCGCCAGACCCACTCCAGGGAAGATAAAGACGTTGTTGCCCTGCCCGACCCTGAACTCCTGCCCCTCGTAGCTCACATCCTTGAACGGACTGCCGGTTGCAACGATGGCTTTGCCCTTGCTCCAGCGGTAGATATCTTCCGGCAGCGCTTCACAGTTGGCGGTGGGGTTGGAGAGCGGGAATACCATGGGGCGCTCGCAATGCTGCAGCATCAACTGGATGTGCTCTTCCTGGAAGGCCCCGCCCGAGCCACTGGTACCCAGCAACACGGTAATGGGCACATGACGCAGCACATCGGCCAAATTGGCCTTGCCGGGCACCTCGGTATCCCAACCCGCCAACAACAGCCCTGGTTTGGCGTAGCGACGCTTGTACTCGTCGAGCCCGTCCCGGTTGTCGCACACCAGCCCCTGGGTATCCAGAATGTAGATGCGATCACGGGCCGCCTGCGGATCCATCCCCTCACGGATCATCCCCGCGCAGATCTGATCCGCAACGCCAACCCCGCCAGCGCCGGCACCATAGACCAAATAGTTCTGCTGGCCCAGGGTCTCCCCCTTGACCTTGACTGCACCGATAATACCGGCCAGCACCACGGCACCGGTGCCCTGAATATCATCGTTGAATGACGGCAGTGCCTGCTGGTAACGGGCCAGATTGTTGAAGGCATTGGATTTGCTGAAGTCTTCCCACTGCAGCACCGCATTGGGGAAGTGACGCTTGACCCCCTGCACGAACTTGTCGATGAACTCCTCATACTCCTTGCCACGGATCCGCTTGTGGGGGCGGCCCAGGTACATGGGATCATCCAGCAATTTCTGGTTGTCGGTGCCGACATCCAGCGCGATAGGCATGCAGCAGGCGGGGTGAATACCGGCACCCAGGGTATAGAGCGCCAGCTTGCCGATGGGGATCCCCATGCCGCCAACGCCCTGATCGCCGATCCCCAGAATGCCCTGGCTGTCGGTGACGACTATGATGCGGATCGATTTGGCATCGAAGTGACGGGCCTGACTGCCCATGTCATCCACGTTGTCCGGGGTGATGTAGAGGCCGCGCGGCTTCTGGAAGCGGTGGCTGAACTCCTGACACGCCTTGCCGACGGTCGGGGTGTAGATATAGGGGGTCATCTCCTCCACATGGCGAGACAACAGGGCATAGAAGAGGGTCTCGTTGCGATCCTGCAGGGCTCGCAGGTTCTGGTACTTCTCGATATCGCTGCAAGCGCTCTTGAACCCCTCATACACTCGCTCGAGCTGGGCTTCAAACGTTTGCACCTGAGGCGGCAGCAAACCATCGAGATCAAAATCGGCCCGCTCCTGTTCGGTAAAGGCTGTGCCCTTGTTGAGGTATCGATTGTTAAGCAGATCAGTGCCGGTCAGTGCAACGGGGCGAAAATCCTGTCCCTGTGCATCTTTCCACAGCAGATATTGTCCGGTAGCCATAGTCATTCTCTTTGATTTACGTGAAATTGCCGTTCGGCAGGAGAGCAAGACTCATAATGAAATCAATCATATGACGTTTACTCGATCGGTTTTGTGAGCTTGGGCATACCCTGCGGCCAAAATAGGCGCCCGGCGACCCCGGCGCGACAAATTTCCACGGCAAGGAATGAGACTCATGTTAGCATTGCGGGCAACCCAGCCCCTTTCACCGCATCACAGCCGGGAGTGACCTGATGCCCTCGCCTCTGCCAGCCTGCGTCCCCTTCTTTCTGCCATGCGCCTGATCCCGCTGCTTGCTCTGTGGTTGTTTCTGACCTGCCAGTCGGCTCTCGCCGCACCGGGCCAGGTGCTTAACATCATCGTGGGTGAATGGCCCCCTTTTGTCTCCGAGCAATCAAAACAGCACGGGCCAGTGGCCCACCTCATCAGCGATCTGTTCAAGGAGGCGGGCTATGAGGTGAAGTTCCACTTCGCCCCCTGGGGTCGGGTCTATTCACTGGCCGCCAACAGCCAGCTCTACGACGCCACCGCCGTCTGGATGCACAAACCGGAGCGGGAGCAGGATTTTCTGTTCAGCGAAGCGGTGTTGCAGGAGCAGTTTGTCTTCTTCTCCCTCAAATCACGGCAACTGCAGGCCGAGCGCCTTGAGCAAATCATCGGCATGCGGTTGGGGGGCGATATCGCCTACAGCTACGGGCCCGATCTGGACAAGATGGTGGCCGATGGCAAGGTGAGCCAGCAGCGGGTTACCGACGTGAAGCAGAATTTCGGCAAGCTGCTGCGCGGGCGGATCGACCTCTATCCGCAAGAGCTGCGAGTCGGTCTGGCCGAGTTGCAGAGCCAGCTCGCCCCCGCCAGCGCGGCACTCATCACCCACAGTCAGACCCCTTTTCTGCGCAACGACAGCTTCGTGATGTTCCCGCGCAAGATGCCAGATTCAGCCAAACTGCGGGATCAGTTCAATCAGCAGTTAAAGCAGGCCATCGCTAGCGGACGTTATCAGCACTACTTCGAGCGACTGGCCCGGGGGGAATATTGACCTGGGCGAGGCAAAAACAGAGGGGATAAAACAACGGTGGCGGCCCTTTGTGGCCGCCACCTCTGTGATGCTTGTCAGCGGCTGGCATTAGCCGCTGATGCCCACCTCCAGCTTGAACGGCGTCTTGGCCTTGCTGCTCTCGGCCGCCCCCATCTGGTAGACCCGAATGGTATAAGTGCCCTTGGCGGGCAGGGTCGCCTCAAAGTTGTTCCCGTCACGAGAGCCAACAAAGATCGCCTCCCCCTTGCTGCCCGGCGGCAGAATATTGAAGTAGGGCTTGCCGGTCAGGATCACCACCATGCTCTGCCCCTTGTTGGCGGTCAGCTTGTAATCAAGGGTCTGGTTACCTTGAATGGTGCCGTTGATAGTCGCCCCTGTCTCCCCCTTCTTGAACTGCACCTGCTGAGTTTTGATCCCGTCAGCAGCCTGCACTGACCAGGCTGAAACTCCGCCCAGCAACCCGACAGCACATACCGCAGCCAACAATGCTTTTTTCATATTCACACACCCTACTATTGAAACCATACTGGCTTACTAATACACATTTTCTGCGGTCCGCTGACGCGCAAAAATCCATCTGGATTACCCTACCCCCTCATTTGTAAACCTGCAAAGGGGACGAACAACTATGCTAAAGATTGAGCCCATAGCACAGCACTACACTACGGTATGCCAAACAGTAACACTATAAACAACATTCTGATTGTCGATGATATGGCCTCCAACCGCTATATCCTGCGCAGCCTGCTCGAAGAGGAGGGCTATCAGGTGCGGGAAGCTGAAGATGGTCAGCAGGCCGTTGCTGCTGTAGCGCAAGCCACGCCCGACCTGATCCTGATGGACATCAACATGCCGGTGATGGATGGCTACGAGGCGTGCCGCCGTATCAAGCAACAACAGGGGCACTGGGGCTTACCCGTCATCTTCATCAGCGCCAACAGCGAGATCAGCGCCCTTGAGCAAGCCTTTCAGGCGGGTGGCTGTGACTATGTCTCCAAGCCGTTCCACCAGCTTGAGGTACTGGCCAGGGTGCAAAACCAGTTGCGCCTGCGGGAGCTAGGACGCCAGCAGGCCAAGGTGCAGCTCTATCAGAGCCTGTTTCAGCTCACCGCCGGCATCGCCCACGAGATCAACACGCCAGTCGGAGTTGGCATCACCGCCTCCAGCCTGATCCAGGGAGCCGGCGATCTGCTGGCCAATGCAGTAAAAAACGGGGTACTGGGCCAGCGCCTGCTCAACCAGCAACTGACCGATATCAAGGAGGGCACCGAACTGGTGGAGTCCAGCCTGCGCCGAGTCGCTCTGCTCATCACCCGCTTCAAGGAGCTGACCCAGGATCAGGCCGAGCTGGATGCCAATACCTTTTCGGTGCAGGAGAGTGTGCAGAAGCTGCTGCTGGCCTTCTTGCCCGAGCTGCAGATCGCCAAGGTCAGTTACCATCTGGACGGCAACCAGGTCACCCTGACAGCCCCCGAATCCCTGTTTCTGGACCTGATCCAGGAGCTGATCAAAAACAGTCTGGATCACGCCTTTCAGGGCGCCGGAGAGCACAGTTTCACCATCCATATCGGGCAGCATGAGGGCTCACTGCTGCTCACCTACAAGGATTCCGGCCCCGGCATGCCCGCCGACAAGTTGCCCCGGCTGTTTGAACCCTTCTTCACCACCCTGCGCGGCAACGCCAATCACTGCGGGTTGAGTGCCTGCCGGATCCACAATCTGGTCGAGAACAACCTGCACGGCTCGGTCAATGTCACCAGTCCGCCGGGTGAAGGTCTCTGCTACGAGATCCAGCTCCCGCTCAAACCGACGACCTGATGCAGCAAGCTCAATGAATTGAACAATGGAAGGGGCGCCGCAGCGCCCCTTCTCTTTACTCTTCATCGACCATCAGCTTGATTTACCCGTCTTGGGCTCATCGAGAGTGTGTTTTACCTCTTCATACCAGAGGTCGTGGTGCTCCTTGGCCCAGGTCTCGTCCACCTCGCCGGTCACCATCCCCTCCAGCGCCCCTTCCAGCTGGAACAGGCCCATGTAGATATGGAAGATAAAACCGCAGATAAGGATCAAGGCGCCGACGATATGGATGAAACTGGCCCACTCCATCTGACGGCGCAGCTGGCCGAAGATGGGGAAGTCGAGGAACAACCCAGTCGCCACCACAATGCCGCCAAACCAGATCAGCAACCAGAAGATCGCCTTCTCGCCGCCGTTGGAGAATCCCGCCGAGGGGTGACTCCCCTTGTGGGGGCCCAGCATACCGCCCGCCTTCATAAACCACTGCACATCCACCATATTGACGATGTTGTGGCGGAACCACTTGATGAGCACCCCCATCAGGCAGAGGAAGAAGAGCGGTCCCACATAGTTGTGGAACACCTTGGCGAACCAGATCCAGTTCTCCCACACCCCGATACTCACCACCGGCTTGATGAAGTACTTGCCGTAGATGATGGCAAGCCCCGACCCGGATAGCGTCAGGAACATGGCCGCCGTGGTCCAGTGCAGGGCTCGATCCAGCCTGCTCCAGCGCTTGAGCTTGCGCCCGGTGCGCGGTTTGGAGAGCTTGGTCTGCCCCACCACCAGGTACATCAGGCCGCACATGGCCAAGGATCCAAAGATAGCGATGGCACCGAGCGGCGACACCCACTTGGTCTTCACCTCGAACCAGAGCTGGCCGGGTACCGAGATAAGCACTCCGTGCTCCGGCGAGCGGGAGGTGGTTGTCCCCTCCTGCCCATCCTTCACCGCTCGCCAATAATCGGCGCCAGCAAACCCGATCGCCTCCTGCTCGGCATCGGCGAAGCTTGCCGTACTCACCAGCAGCAAGGCGGCAAACAGGGCCATTAGCCAGGTTTTCATGCCGCCCCTCCCTGCTTGTTCAGCTTGCTGGCGTCGTGGAACAGCTCATCGCCATTACCCCAGGCCGCATCCTTGGCACCACGATAGGCAACCCGCTCGCGGAAAATGTCGGAGATCACCTGCGCATCCCCCGCCAACAGCGCCTTGGTGGAGCAGAGCTCGGCACACATGGGCAGCTTGCCCTCGGCGATGCGGTTGGCACCGTACTTCTGGCGCTCCGCTTCGCTGTGATCCTCTTCCGGGCCGCCGGCACAGAAGGTGCACTTGTCCATCTTGCCCCGATCGCCAAAGGCGGCGGTTTTCGGGAACTGGGGGGCACCGAACGGGCAGGCGAACAGGCAGTAACCGCAACCGATGCAGAGATCCTTGTTGTGCAACACGATACCGTCATCGGTGTGATAGAAGCAGTCGGCCGGGCAGACCGCCATGCAGGGGGCATCGGTGCAGTGCATGCAGGCGACCGAGATGGAGGTCTCCCCCGGCAGGCCGTCGTTGAGGGTCACCACCCGGCGGCGCTGGATGCCCCACTCCAGGGCATCGTCGTTCTCGTTCTTGCACGCCGTCACACAGCCGTTGCACTCGATGCAGCGCTTGGTGTCACACATGAATTTCATTCTGGCCATGGGATCAGGCTCCTACTTTGCGAAAACGGCACAGGGTGACCTTGGTCTCCTGCATCTGGGTGACCGGGTCATAACCATAGGTGGTGACTATGTTGACCGACTCCCCCAGCACATAGGGATCAGACCCTTCCGGATATTTGGATCGCAGATCCTTGCCCTCGAAGTGGCCGCCGAAGTGGAACGGCATAAAGGCGAGCCCCGGTTTGACCCGCGGGGTCACCAGTGCCTTCACCTTGACCCGGCCCCCTTCCGGCCCCTCGACCCACACATCCTGACCGTCGCGCACGCCGACATCGTTGGCATCCGCCGGGTTCATCTCGACAAACATCTCCTGCTGCAATTCAGCCAGCCAGGGGTTGGAGCGGGTCTCGTCGCCGCCCCCCTCGTACTCCACCAGACGGCCGGAGGTGAGGATGATGGGGAACTCCTTGCTGACGTCCTTCTCCTGCACCGAGGCGTACTGGGTCGGCAGGCGCCACAGGCTCTTGGCATCTGGCCAGGTGGCGTAGTCGGCCAGCAAGTCGCGACGCGGGGTGTAGAGCGGCTCACGGTGCTTGGGCACCTGATCCGGGAAGGTCCACACCACGCAGCGCGCCTTGGCGTTGCCGTAGGGGACGAAGCCGTGCTTGATGGCGACCCGCTGGATGCCGCCGGAGAGATCGGTCTTCCAGTTCTTGCCCTCGGCCTCTTTCTTCTCGGCCTCGGTCAGCTCATTCCACCAGCCAAGCTGTTTCATCAGGTCGGCAGTGATCTCGGGATAGCCATCTTCCACCTCGCTCCCCTTCGGCCAGGAGTCTTCGGCGAGCAGCGAGACGCCCTGATACTCGATGCCGAAGCGGGCGCGGAAACCGCCGCCCCCTTCCGAGACCGGAATGCTGGTGTCGTAGAGGATATGGCTGCCGGGGTGTTTCATCTCAGGGGTGCCCCAGCAGGGCCAGGGCAGACCGTACACTTCGCCGCTGACCGGGCCACCTTCGGCCTTGAGGTTGGTCTTGTGGAAGGTTTGCCAGTTCTGCTGGTGCGCCTTGAGCCGCTCCGGGCTCTGGCCGGTGTAGCCCACGCTCCACATGCCGCGGTTGTATTCGCGGGTGATGTCTTCCAGCAGTGGCTGATTGTTCTCTACCTTGATGTGCTTGAAGAGCTCATCGGCAAAGCCGAGCTTCTTGCTCAGGAGATACATGATCTCGTGGTCGACTTTGGATTCGAACAGGGGGTCTATCACCTTGTCGCGCCACTGCATGGAGCGGTTGGTGGCGGTGACGGAACCATAGGTCTCGAACTGGGTGGTGGCCGGCAGCAGGTAGACGCCGTCGGTGCGATCGTTCATCACAGAGGCGACGGTGGGGTACGGGTCGACAATCACCATCATGTCGAGCTTTTGCATCGCCTTCTTCATCTCGGGGCCGCGGGTCTGGGAGTTGACCGCATGGCCCCAGTAGAACATGGCGCGGATGTTGGAGCCCTGCTCGATGAGATCGGCGTTCTCCAGCACCCCGTCCACCCAGCGGGAGACCGGAATGCCGTTGTTGTTCATCGGCAGCTTGCCGTTGTAGGCCTTGTTGTCGAAGCGCGCCTTGATCCACTCGTAGTCCACGTCCCACACCCGGGCCCAGTGCTTCCAGGAGCCCTCTTCCAGCCCGTAGTAGCCGGGCAGGGAGTCTGAGGTGACGCCAAAGTCAGTGGCACCCTGCACGTTGTCGTGACCACGGAAGATGTTGGTGCCCGCCCCGCTCTTGCCCACGTTGCCGAGGGCCAGTTCGAGGATGCAGTAAGCGCGGGTGTTGTTGTTGCCGGTGGTGTGCTGGGTACCGCCCATGCACCAGACCACGCAGCCAGGGCGGTTGTCGGCCAGCAGTTTGGCGGCGCCATAGACCTGCTGCTCGTTGAGGCCGGTCACCCGCTCCACTTCGGCCGGGGTCCAGCGCGCCACCTCTTTTTGCACCTCGTCCATGCCGTAGACGCGGGTGCGGATGAACTCTTTGTCTTCCCAGCCGTTTTTGAAGATGTGCCAGAGCATGCCCCAGATAAAGGCGACGTCGGTGCCCGGACGCAGGGAGAGGTACATGTCCGCCTTAGCGGCGGTGCGGGTACGGCGCGGGTCGACCACCAGGATCTTGCAGCCGTTGCGCTCTTTTGCCAGCAGGATGTGCTGCATGGCGACCGGGTGGGCCTCTGCCGGGTTGGAGCCGATAAACATGATCGACTTGCTGTTGTGCATGTCGTTCAGGCTGTTGGTCATGGCGCCGTAGCCCCAGGTGTTGGCGACGCCAGCGACCGTGGTGGAGTGGCAGATCCGCGCCTGGTGATCCACGTTGTTGGTGCCCCACAGGGATGCCATCTTGCGAAACAGGTAGGCCTGCTCGTTGGAGTGCTTGGCGGAGCCGAGCCAGTAGACGCTGTCGGGGCCGGACTCCTTGCGCAGGCGCAGCACCTCATTGCCCACCTCTTCGATGGCCTGATCCCAGCTGATGCGCTGCCACTTGCCTCCCACCAGCTTCATCGGGTACTTGAGGCGACGCTCACCGTGGCCATGCTCGCGCAGGGCCGCCCCCTTGGCGCAGTGACCGCCAAGGTTGAAGGGGTGATCAAAGGCCGGCTCCTGACCGGTCCAGACGCCGTTTTGCACCTCGGCATAGATGCCGCAACCCACCGAGCAGTGGGAACAGATGGTGCGCTTCACCTCGACCGGCACCCCAGCAGCCACGGTTTTGGCCTCGGCCCGCTGCATCATGGCAGGGGCCAGCCAACCGGCGGCCACGGCGCCACCGGCTACCAGACCCGAGTTGACCATAAAGGCGCGGCGGGTCAGCCCCTGACCGCGAATGGCCTCATTGCCCTGCTCGCCCGCCTGGGGCTGCTCGGCACGTTTTGTCAGTTTCATGAGTTCTCCTTCACTGATCCGGCTCAGTCGGTGCCGCGCAGGGTGCGATAAAAGTCGTGAACATGGGGGGTCTCCCGATAGCCCTTGTCAGGCTCGGTGTCGTGGGTCAGCACCTCTTTGCCCACCACCCGACCGGTGGCACCGGCCAATACGCCTATGGTGGCGACCACGCCAACTCCCTTGATCAGATTGCGGCGGGACGGGTCTTTCAGCTGTTCATCGCTCATTCTTGTGACCTCTGTTTTTGTAATGTCCGGCGCCTGCGCGCCAGCTTCGCGTCCAATGGGATATCTCGTCTGTTCGTTTTGTTGTGGGTGGTTCGGGGCATTCAGCCCGGCACCACGCAGGCGCCAAACGGCAGGCGCAATTCGTTTTCCAGCTTGAAGAAATCTTCGGCAAGGGCGCCGACCGCCCGGTAGAAGCTGCCCCCTTTCGCCTGTTGCTGATCGCGGCAGCAAGCGAGTACCCAGGGGGCAAGGTGGCGCTCATAGAAGCGGTTGCGCTCCGGATGCTGCTCGGCAATCAACACCGCCATCACCTCACACAGGGCGGCGAGATGATCTTCCGGCTCGCACACTCCGCTCTGGCGCTCGAAACCGAGGGACTGCAGATCTGCACGCAGCACCGCCAGCGGCAGCTCCATCAGGGAGCCGGTGAGATACCAGGAGGCAAACGGCACGATCTCCCCGCGCCCCAGCCCGATAAAGAGATCCTGATACTCCTCGGCAAGCTCGTTTTCGTGGTGGCTACTGGCCGCCAGCTGCACCAGCCCCAGCCCTCTGGCAAAGGGGCCCGGCATCGGCTGCAACCCTTGCAGCCAGGCGAGCTGTTCGCCACGGGGGGCGGCACGCCAGAGGCTTGCCAGCAGGGCGTAGAGATCGGCGCTGCTCTGTTCCAGTTCGGTCATGGTCAGTTCGCCAGCCTTTTCGTTATGTTGTTCACTCATCACCGCCCCCTCACACCTTGAGCTGGGAGACGGGATCCGCCGCCAGCGCCGCAAACACGTCCTTGACCCGACACTCCTCGCACATCAGCAACCGCTGGGCGGCCTCGTTCTGGAAGTGGGAGTGACCGGCCAGTTTTTGCTGGATGCGGCGGATCATCGAGGCGGGCGCGAACGGCTTGCCGCAGCGAATGCAGCAGGCCGCCTCTTCGGCTTTGAGGCTCTGCACTGCGCGGCGCGCCTCGGGCACCGGTTGCAAGCGGGGCACCAGCACAATGGCCTGCTCGGGGCACGCCTTTTCGCACATGCCGCACTGGATGCAATCCTGCTCGATAAAGTTGAGGCCGGGCGTGTGCCCAACCGCATGCAGGGCGCGGCTCGGGCAGACCGCCACGCAGCCCATGCAGAGGGTGCAGTCTGCGTCTTTCAGCTCCACGCTGCCGTAAGGGGCGCCGTGGGGCACCGCCAGCGGCTCGCGGCTCCCTTCGTTGGCCTGCCAGAGGGCATCGAAGGCGGCAAACAGGTTTTCCCGTTTGTCCCCTTTCAGCGGCTTCTCCAGCAGGGCAAGAGCTGGTTCACCGGAGATCGGCTTATCTTGTTCGGCATCCGGGTTAAACAGGGCGATGCGATCGGTAGCAAGCCCAGCGCCCGCCAGCAGCACTGTGGCGCTGGCCAGCTCCCGCTCAACCAGCGCACGGACGCTTTCGGGGGCATCGTCACCGAGCGCAATGCGCACCGCGCTGGCGCCGTAGGTGAGAGCGGCCAGCCAGCTCTCTATCCCCAAACTCGCACTCTCCTCCACCCAGACTGGCAGCCAGTTGGCAGGCAAGCGGGTAAGTTCGGCTTCCACCCATTCGCGCTCGTTTTCACCGGCGATCAGCAACTGCGGCGCTTCGCCGCCCGCCTCCCGATAATGCTTGAGCAAGCGCAGCAGATAGTCGCCGCTGGTGTTGGCATCGGGCTGGTGATAGGCAATCGCCCCGGTCGGACAGGCAGAGGCGCAGCTGCCGAAGCCCTGACAGAGATGGGGATCGATCTGGATGCGACCATTGATTGGCTTGAGCGCATCGGTCGGGCAGACATCGAGGCAGCGGCTGCAACCAGGCACGCCGCGGGCGGTAAAGGCGCAGGCCTCGGGGTCTAGGCGAAAATAGCGCGGCTTGTCGAAGATACCGGTCAGTGCGCAGATCTCGGCAAGCCGTTCGGCCAGCCCTTGGTCATCGGCCAGATGCAGATAACCGACCGGCGGACGCTCCAGCGCAAAGAGCGGGGCGCGGCCCAGATCGGCCACCAGATCGAAGCGCTGCTCCCGTGACTGTTCACTAACAGCAGCCGCTTGTTGTGGAAAGCCTTGCGGTGGGAAGCAAAGCGCCGCCAAGTTAATCCGCTCACCCTGCCCATTGAGGCCGGTGAGCTGGAACTGGCCCAGATACCCTGTCAGGCTCGGCTCGCGCAGGGTCAGGGCCGAGAGGGATGCGGTGGCATCGAAAATGGCTTCGAGATCGGCCGCCTCGGCGTCATAAACGGATTCGGTCACCAGCGGGGTCGGCATCACGCCTTGGGGCAGCAGGCTGGCGGCGCGGCGAATGCGATCTTCCGGGCCGACCAGCAGCAAACGCCCCTGACTCTGGTAAGAGACAATGGCTGGGATCAGGTTATCGGTCTTGACCGTATGCTGCAGGGCATAGGCACGGGCGCGCACGTTATGCGCGGCCGCCCCCGCCCCATGGGCAAGATTGGAGGCCAGATTTGGGTCCAGATTTGGCAATGTTTGTTCAGTGCTCACATACGCTCCTGTGCGCACCACCTCATGGGATGGGCGCTTGTTGGTAAGCCGAGAGAGCAAGAGGCGAGCCAACTCCCCCGGAAAAAAAGTGACTGACAGGGAGTCAGGATCCTGAGGGTTCCATTCCCGTACTTCTGGTTGGGACATTTTGTCCACCAGAGGAAACCAAAATGTCCCGATCGTTGGTGTGGTTTTGAGAATGGTTATCAGCCAGCTCGTGCGGCTCGGCGGCAGGTTCGCTGGCAAGCGCCACCGGTTCAGCGGATCCGCTGGCCGGATTGACCGATTCGCTCTCCGGGGCGGTTACCTGATCCACCAGCCAGTTGCGCAGGCCAGCGGTCAGGGCCGCAGGCAGCAATTCGGGCTGGCTGAAATCCTGGGTGTAGTCGTCGAGCCCATCCGGCTTGTGGCTGCGAAACATGGCCCGCAGCGCCTCCTTGTCGGGGAGTTTGGCCTTGCCCGGCTGAGCCGTTGTTAGCAGCGGCTCGCCACTCTCGGCCCTCTCAACGGCAAGGGATTCACAGCTCCCCTTGTCAGTGCTGACTACGGGGCTATCCAGCGCGGTATCTGAGATTTCACCTTCACCACTACCTTCGATGGGGGCGGCAACCGCCTCGGGAATGGCCTCTTCCCGTGGCTGCAATGCCTGATGCTTGCGCGCCTCACTCTTGCGAGACGACCAGCGTTTGAGGAACTCACTCATGGGCGCGATTTCCGCTGTCACGGCCACGCTCGCGGCCATCGGGGCCGGTGGCTTTAACGGCGCCACAGCTGGCTTGATCTTGGCTATCGACACCGAGCTGATCCTGCGCCCGCCCCTTTCCCTTCTTGCCCTTGCGACGGGCCTCCAGCAGCTCGCCGTGACGACCGATAAAGGCTTCTACCCAGGCTTGCAGCGCCTCGGGCAGCGGGCAGGAAAGCACCTGCCGCTCGCCATCCATATAGGCGGCGGCCACGGTCTGGCTCAGGGTGAGGCCATCGGCCACAAAGCCTGTGTCCACGCGGCTTCCGGTGACACTTCCGGTAACAAAAAGGCGAGGCGAGCCGGAGCTCAAATTGAAGCGATAATCCCCCCGCTCGTCGCGAAACAGGGTAAGGGGCAAGGCACCGGTGGCCTCGGGCTCGGCGGGATGGAGCGCCGCAATCTCGAAACGGCGGCTCTGCCAGCGGCCAACCTGGCTGTCGATGGCCTTTAACTCCAGTTGCAGCCAGCGCTGCGGGGGCAAGGTATTGGTGGTGTCTTGCACTGTCACGGCTCCCATCAGAAGGTCTATACCGGGCCGCCCTCTCCCGTGATCCACCCCGTTCGGGGCGGATTACGGCAGGATCTTCAGGGCGACCACGGCCATCAATGGGATAAGACATAGCAAGAGTGGGGCCAAGGCAGGTTTGGTGGTGGATGGAGGCTTTAATGCGGGTTGGCGCGTTGTGCGGGATATGGATCGGCGCGGGCGTAGGTTGGTGCAGAGCGCAGCGAAGCCCAACATGCGAGATGAAGCTTTAAGGGCTCAGCAAAAAATGTTCTTTCGCCGGGTTGAAACCCTACTCAACTGACCCCAGTTAGTTATGGCCGTGACTACCCGCGGCAAACAGGTAATTCAGGCGTCCCTCATATCTGAGAGTTTGAGATATGACGAGACGCAAGAGAACAAATCCCAAATTAAATGAAAGTAAGCATTCAAAATCTAAGTCTGAGAAAAATAATCACGGAAAAAATGACGGCAGAAACAATGTTTCATGGCCGCAAATCGTGAAATATGAACTCAAACGATGGGCTGTCCGTGAGGTCATTAGCTATCTCTGGCAGCAAATCAGAGACTCTTTATGAATGCTTAGGCTTTGCAGCCTGGCCGGTTACGAAGTCTCAACCAGAGGAGCGTTTATTGAATAAACAGTGACGCAAATGCTCAAATGCGCGAGCACACCGAACTGAAAATGAACAAGTGATTAACTACTTCAATTCAATGCAGTATCAAGCTTGGTAACTAACGTCATGACAAATGTAATGTCGAATAATTGGTTAATAGCTGAGTTCTGATATCTGTTTAACTGGAGGAGACGCCAAATCTTCCAGTTGAGGTTAAGTCGACTGAAGCAGCGGTGGACTTATACGTAGGGTAGATTTTTACCAAAGAGACATGATACTGGGATGGTAAATGGAACTAGTGGTCACCGACCGCTCTGGTAATCGAACTCCACTGAATCTCGATGAACTACATCGAGTTATGGATTTGATTATTCTAGACCTAGGGATTCCAAGTCCTTGGGGACTACAAGATCAACATCCTGCGAAACCGCTGGGATGGTGGTTAGCCTATTTCCGAATTGTCAGTCTTGAAGGGAAGTTACGCCATGAAACGATACATGAGCCGCCTTTTCTCTTTGGTTTAGCAAAACTGCTTGAGGTATCGTCTGGGCAGGTTCGGCCACCTTAAAACATATTTGGATACTCACCTTTTTTTGTATGTCACTTAGCTCTTCTTTTTCCCACCTCGTTTTCCTACCTCGTTCAAAAATAATCTGGAACAAAACTTGCTGTGTCCCTCCCCTTAAATCCCGGCAACCGGTCGCGAGGGGCCCATGACACCGACCTTTATCAAAAGCAATGCCGCAGCCCAGCTCACCATGGCCGTCGAGGTGATGGATGAGCAGGGCACAATGAACACCCGCCAAATCGCCTGTGAGCGGCCACTGACGGTCTACCTCAACTGGAAGGAGATCGTAACCCTGATGACGCTGGGTGCCCGTCCCGAGGCACTGGTGCTGGGTTATCTGAAAAATCAGGGCTTTATCGAGGATATTGCAGCCATCGAGTCGGTGATCGTCGACTGGGAGAGCGAGGCCGCCGCCGTGGTGAGCAGCCAGCAGGCCGCCGATCTCGACAAGTCACTGGAGAAGAAGACGGTCACCTCCGGCTGCGGTCAGGGCACCATGTATGGCAGCGTGATGAAAAAACTCGAAGGGGTGGTCTTGGCGGCGCCTGAGCTTAAACAGAGCACCCTCTACGCCCTGCTCAAGGCGCTGTCAGCCCATAACGAAACCTACAAGATGGCGGGTGCCGTGCATGGCTGCGCCATCTGTCGCGGCAGCGAAATCCTCTCCTTTGTCGAGGATGTGGGGCGCCACAATGCGGTGGATACCCTGGCGGGCGAGCTTTGGATGCGCGGCGAGGCTGGCCACGACAAGATCTTCTACACCACAGGGCGACTCACCTCGGAGATGGTGATCAAGGTGGCACAAATGGGCATTCCGGTGCTGCTGTCGCGCTCCGGCGTCACCCAGATGGGGCTGGATCTCGCCCGCCAGCTCGGCATCACCATGATTGCCCGCGCCAAGGGGCGCCATTTCGAGGTATTCAGCGGTCACGACCATATGGTGCTGGACGAGAAGCCGCCGGTGCTGGCGTCCAGTCCGGCTGGTCGCGGGATGCGGGATTAAGTCATGAACGAGTTTATGAACGTGAAGCAGGTGGCGGAATACCTCGATCTCAACGAGAAGAAGGTCTACCAGCTCGCCAACGAGGCGCGCATCCCCGCCACCAAGGCGACCGGCAAGTGGCTGTTTCCCCGCTCCCTGCTCGACCGCTGGCTGCTCGGCAGTTGCCACGAGGGGGTGATGAACGACCGGCTGCTGCTGGCAGGCTCGGACGATGTGCTGCTGCACTATGGTTGCAGCACGCTTGCGCGGCAGCTCGGCACCCAGGCGCTGGTGGGCTACACCCCGTGCGGCACCCGTCAGGGGCTGGCGATGCTGGCGCGCGGCCATGTGGAGATCGTAGCCATCCACTGGGGGCAGGCCGAGGAGGCGCACCTGCGCCACCCGGCGCTGGTGCAGCAGTATCAGGGCCACCGGCAATGGGTGATCGTTCATGGATTCAGGCGGGTGCAGGGGCTGGTGCTGCGGCAGGGGCTGCAACCCAAGGAGGCGAAAGAGGCGCTCGACTGGCGCTGGGCCATGCGTCAGGAGGGGGCCGGCAGCCAGCGCGCCCTGCAGGAGTGGCTGCAAACCCAGGGGGAGTCGCTGACCCGGCTGGAGCGCACCCTCGAGGTCAACAGCGAGCGGGAGCTGGCCGCCGCCATCAGCCGCGGCGATGCGGATGTCGGGCCCGGTGCCCAGAGTACCGCCACCGAGTTTGGCCTCGGCTTTATGCCGCTGTCGCAGGAGTGTTTCGATCTGGTGATGCCGCAGGGGGTCTTCTTTCGCACCCTGCTGCAACAGCTGATCGGCTGGCTGCAATCCCCCGAGGGGCGCGAGCTGGCGGCCCGCCTCGGCGGCTATGACCTGACCCAAAGCGGCAAGCTGGTGTGGAGCCCGCAGTAAATAACCACTCACCCACCGACAAAACAGCCCGCCAACCATGTTGACGGGCTGTTTTTATCACGGGCCTTTTTTAAGCAGCATCAATCGCTTGTCTCACGCCCCTCGGCATTGAGGGCGATGCGCCACCCTTCCAGTTTCGCGGGCTCGCTGCCGCTGGGCTGCAGGGCGTGGCTGCGCAGCCGCACGGTAAAGCAGCTCCCCTGCCCCGGGGTGGAGTCCACCAAGAGCTCCCCACCCCAGCGACTGATGATGCGGTGACTCAGAGCCAGCCCCAGCCCGGTGCCGGTGGCGCGGGTGGTGAAGAAGGGGTCGAAGATCTTGTCGATAATGGCCGCCTCGATGCCGCTGCCGTTATCGATCACCCGCACCTCGGCCCCGCGCAACTGACCCAGTTCATCGACCCAGTCGCGGCTCTCGACCCGGATCTCCCCCTGCTCCCCCAGCGCGTGGCTGGCGTTGACCAAGAGGTTTATCAGCACCTGCAGCAGCTGCTGGCGATCCGCCTCGATGGGCTGCTGGGCCCTGAGATCGGCCACCAGTTCAATCTGCTGCTGGCGTAGGGCGGAGCGCACCAGGGTCAGGCTCTCCTCTATGATGGGGTTGAGGTGCTGCCACACAGGCGCCGTCTCGTAGTCGCCGGGGCGCGAATATTGCAGCAGGCTACGAGTGATGGCACGAATGCGCTCGATCTGGGCCAGCACCAGCGCCAGCTCCTCGCTGACCGGCTCGGCCGCCTCCCCCAGCTCCAGCTTCATCAGCTCCACATTGCCGAGGATCACCGCCAGCGGGTTATTGATCTCGTGGGCCACCCCGGCCGAAAGCTCGCCAAGGGCCGCCAGCTTCTCGCTGATCAGCAACTGCTGGCGCGCCTCGGTCAGCATATGAATATGATCTTCCAGCTCGGCGGTCTTCTGCTCAAGGCTTTGGGTACGCTCGGCTACCTTCTGCTCCAGCTCGTCGGCGCTGCGAGCCATCTGCTGCTGGTGCGCTTCTTGCCTGTCCAGCATGGCGTCAAACTGGCGACCGAGCTGGGCCAGCTCGTGGTCGGGGTCGAGGGCCAGCGGGCCGATACGGGCCGACTCCCCGGCCTGCACCTGCCGCACTACCTTGTGCATCCGCTCGATGGGGGAGAAGAGATCCCGCGCGCCGCGATAGACCAGCAGGCCAGAGAGCAGCAACAGCAGCACTACGCCGGAGCCCAGCTCCACCAGATTGGTGAGGTAGGTGCGGATGATGGGCCACTCGAGAAAGCCCACATAGAGCATGCCGAGCCGCTCGCCCCTGGCTCCCAGCAGCGGCTCGTAACCCGAGACATACCAGGCGTCGTGAACGAAGGCGCGGTCAATCCACATCTCCCCCCGCCCCAGTACCTGATCGCGCACTGGCGGCGAGACCCGGGTACCCACCGCCCGACCCACCTGACGGCTACTGCTGACCGGTACGTTGGTGCTCACCCGCAGATCGTCGAGAAACAGGGTGACGGTGCCGACGCTGCCATCCGGCAGGGTATTTTTGGCAAACACCTGCCCCTTGAGCTCATCCACCAGCCGGGTGCTGCCGTTGACAAGCTCGCCCCCCTCCAGCACGGCCCAAAGGGAGCCGTCGCGGCCCATCACCGGCGTCAGCGAGAGGCTGATCAGCCCCCTGTTCTCCACCACTCTGGTGCCATCCCGCTGCCACAACACGGCCCGCTTGGCCAGTTGCGGGGAGAGGGCGAGCATCTCCTGCTGCGACCAGACCACGAAGTGGCTGACGCTGCGCCCGGCCGTGAGGGCGGCGCGCTCCTGCGCCGTCAGCTGATCCAGCTCGGGGCCACGGCGCAAGCGCAGAAAATCGAGACCATAGTTGGCCGCCAGCGGCATCACCCAGTCATGCAGTTGATCCGGCGATTCCCGCAGCCGCAGCTGAAAGGCCCAGGCATCGCGCAGATGCTCCAGATGCTCGGTCTGGCGCTGCTGCTGCACCGTGATGGCGTGGTGGGCCACCCCGAGATCGCTGCGCACCGTGGTGAGCAGGTTTTGCCAGCTGTAGGTGAGGGTCCAGTAGAGGGTGAGTGCGATCATGCCCACCAGGGTGAGCATGATGGGTACCGAGGTGAGCAGCAGCAGGCGCCAGCGTACTTTTGTGCGCACGCAACGGGGCAGCAGGGCGCGCATGCAGCGGGAGATCCGGGTCAGTTTCATCGCCACCCCATCCGATCAGCCTTCCTCATTCGATGGCCCACTCCTTGAATTTGCGATCCAGCGTCTTGCGCGCCACCCCGAGCACCCGGGAGGCAGCCGACTTGTTGCCATCATGGCTGGCCACCACTTGCAGGATGTGGGCTTTTTCTACCTCCGCCAACGGCCATGCCAGCGGATAGCCCTCCTCGCTCGTGCCCGGTTCGGCGAGCTGGCTGCTCTGCCAATATTCCGCTGGCGGCTTGCCCAGCAGCAGGCAGCGCTCGATGAGGTTGCGCAGTTCGCGCACGTTGCCGGGCCAGGGGTAGGCCTGCATCGCTATCACATCCTCGTGGGTCCAGCTTAACGAGCCCATCCCCATCTCGGCGGTGAGCTGGCGGGTAAAGTGGTGTACCAGCGCGGGGATGTCGTCGATCCGCTCCCGCAGCGGGGCAACCGGTAGCGCCACCACGTTGAGGCGATAGAAGAGATCCTCGCGAAAGCGGCCCGCCTCCACCTCGGCCTTGAGGTTGCGGTTGGTGGCGGCGACGATGCGCACATCCACCGCCAATTCGCGCTCGGCCCCCACCGGGCGGATGGCCTTCTGCTCCAGCGCACGCAACAGGGAAGCCTGCATGGCGAGCGGCATCTCGCCGATCTCGTCGAGAAACAGGGTGCCCTGATGGGCGACCCGGAACAGGCCGTCACGCCCCTTGCGGGCGCCGGTAAAGGCCCCCTGCACGTGGCCAAACAGCTCGCTTTCGAGCAGCTCCGGCGCGATGGAGGCGCAGTTGAGGGGCACAAAGGCCCCCATCCGGCCAGAGAGTTGATGCAGGGCGCGGGCCACCAGCTCCTTGCCGGTGCCTGACTCCCCCTCCACCAGCACGGCGGCGTTGGAGGGCGCCACTCTGGCGATCAGCGTCTTGAGCTCACGGGTCTTGGCACTGTCGCCAATCAGGGTGGGTGGGAAGAGCTTGCTCACCTCCCGGCGCAGCAGCAGGTTCTCCCGCTCCATCTGGCGGCGCTCGATGACTCTGTCCACCGCCTGCACCATCTGATCCAGATTGAAGGGCTTGAGGATAAAGTCGCTGGCGCCGAGGCGCAGCGCCTTGAGGGCGGTCTCCATATCGCCAAAACCGGTCATGAAGATGATGTCGCTGCGGCGAGTGGCGGGGTCGATGGCTTCGTGCCACTCGATGCCGGAGCGCCCCGGCAGCCGGATGTCGGCGATGATAAGGTCAAAGTGAAGGCGGCAGCGCAGGGCTTCCGCCTCCTCCACGCTGGCGGCAGTCTCAATCTGGGCAAAACGCTTGGCCAGCGCCTTGGCCAGAAAGCTGCGCATGCCGGGCTCATCGTCAACGATAAGCAGGGAGAGGGCAGACCAGCGGCTGGGAGGAAGTGTCATGGAAAAAAGTACCTCGGATGCACGTAAGGTCGGATAATGTCCCGATAACCGGAACGTGAGTGGGACATTTTGTCCTTCCCGTATCAAAAGCACCAACACCAATTATTAAAAGCGATAACAAGCTCACCTAATTGATTTTAATAACCTTATGTTTTTAAACGGCAAACCGTGAATTCAACGGCACAGGAACGGTTTGGCACCCTGCTTGCTTACTCTTGCCCTCTCCTCATCCACCCTGAAAAAGTTGCATCAAGATGACGATAAAAACCAATCTCAAACGTTTCGCACTCTCCCTTGCGGCCAGCCTGCTGATCGCCGGGGCTGCCCACGCTGACACTGCCAAGGCGCCAATCCGCCTTGCCACCACCACCAGCACCGAACAGTCCGGTCTGCTGGGCTGGCTGCTGCCCCAGTTCACCAAAGAGACCGGTTATCCGGTGCAGGTGATGGCGGCCGGTACCGGCCAGAGCCTGAAGATGGGCGAAAATGGCGACGCGGATCTGGTGATGACCCATGCCCCCTCTGCCGAGAAGAAGTTCGTCGACGCGGGCTTTGGCATCGAGCCGGTACACCTGATGTACAACGACTTCGTTATCGTCGGCCCGGCCAAAGACCCGGCGGGTCTGGCCAAGCTGCATGACGCGGCCAAAGCGCTGCAAGCCATCAAGGATCAGGGCCAGACCTTTATCTCCCGCGGTGACGAGTCCGGTACCCACATCAAGGAGAAGACCCTGTGGCAGGCAGCCGACGTCAAACCCGAGTTTGCCGGCTACAAATCCATCGGCCAGGGGATGGGCCCGACCCTGACCATGGCCTCGGAGCTCGGTGCCTACACCCTGACCGACCGCGGCACCTGGCTCGCCTACCAGAGCAAGCTGGATCTCGCCGTGCTGCTGGAGGGTGACAAGCGCCTGTTCAACCCCTATCAGGTGATCCTGGTCAACCCCAAGCGCTACCCGGATCTCAACACCGAAGGGGCGCGCACCCTGAAGAACTGGCTGGTCTCCGAGCATGGCCAGCAGCTGATCGGCGACTTCAAGGTGGCCGGTCAGGCGCTGTTTGTGGCGGATGCCAACGGGAAATAATGGCAACCCTAACCCCTGCGATGACCTTGATGGCCCTCCCCCGGTTCGCTGAGGGAGGCGCCTGATGCCGACCTTGATCGATACCACGCTGGCGGCCCTCGCCCTGCTGTTCAGTGGTGACACCGAACTGTGGCAGGTGGTGGGGGTCTCCTTCTCCGTCTCCGGCATCGCCCTGCTGCTGGTGCTGCTGCCGGCACTGCTGCTGGGCTTTGCCCTGGCCTATCTGCCGCTGCCCGGCCGCTGGCTCTGGCTCTCCTGCATCAATACCCTGCAATCGGTGCCGACCGTGGTGATTGGCCTCTTGCTCTACATGCTGCTGTCGCGGGCCGGCCCTTTTGGCGACTGGAAGCTGCTCTTTACCCAGCAGGCGATGGTGGTGGGGCAGATGCTGATCGCCTTTCCGGTGATCGCCACCATGGCTCACGCCGCCTTTGTCCAGAGTGACCGCCGCGCCTGGGAGACCGCCCTGACCCTGGGGGTCTCCTGGCCCAAGGCGCTGTTCGGCCTGATGCACGAGTGCCGCTTTGGCCTGCTGGCCGCCATCATCGGCGCCTTTAGCCGCATCGTCACCGAGGTGGGCTGCTCCATGATGGTAGGGGGCAATATCCTGCACTTCACCCGCAATATTCCCACCGCTATCGCGCTGGAGACCCAGAAAGGGGCCTTCACCCAGGGGGTGGCGCTCGGCATAGTGCTGCTAACCCTCGCCCTGTTGCTCAACCTGCTGCTGACCGCGTGTCGCGGCCACAGCTATCTGAAGAACTGACCATGCCCCCACTATGCATCAACAGGAGTACCCCATGGCCCTGACCGCCCACCAGCTGACGATGCGCTTTGGAGAACGCCAGCTGTTCGAGATTGACCGGCTCGCCATCGCACCGGGGGATGCCATCTGGCTGCATGGAGCCAACGGGGTGGGCAAGACCACTCTGCTCAAAATCCTGGCGGGGCTGCTGGCCCCTACCCGCGGCCACACCAATCTGCCGGGGCGCTGGCAGCAGCGGCTCAACCGGCTGCTCAAGCGGGATCTGGGGCCGGGCCGGGTCACCTATCTGCACCAGACCCCCTATCTGTTCGATCGCACGGTGCACGACAACGTGGCCTGGGCGCTCGATAAACAACTCGGCAGCGAGATCCGGGTGTTCGAGGCGCTGCGCCGGGTCGAGCTGGAAGGGCTGGCGCGGGAGCACATCAGCATTTTGTCCGGTGGCGAACGGCAACGACTGGCGATGGCCCGTGCCTGGGCGCTGCAACCGGCCTTTCTGCTGATGGATGAGCCCACCGCCAATCTCGACACACATTCGGTTGCCCTGATGGCCGCATTGGCGCAAGATCTGCGGGAACATGGCAGCGGCCTGGTCGTCATCAGCCACCAGAGCAACGCCCTGACCGACCTGTGCGAGCGGCAATGGACCCTCGCCCGTGGCCAGCTGCAAGAGACGACCCCTTTAAAAATCATCGAGCGACATGACTTCAAAAAGCGACAGCCACTCTGATCCCGTTGCCGTATCAGCAGTGATCCTGGCAGGAGGCCGCGCCACCCGGATGGGGGGCGAAGACAAGGGATGGGTAGCACTGGCGGGACGCCCTCTTATCGACCATGTTTTGGCGCGCCTGCGCCCCCAGGTGGATGAGGTGCTGATCAACGCCAACCGCAGTCAGACCCGCTATCAGGCGCTGGCTCCCGTCATCAGCGATGACAACAACGACTATCTCGGCCCGCTGGCGGGCATGCAGGCAGGCCTTGCCGCCGCCCGTCACGACTGGGTGTTGTTTGTCCCTTGCGATGGCCCCGCCCTGCCGCTGGATCTGATGAGCCGCTTTCGCGCCGCCCTGACCCCGGATACCGAGCTGGTGGTAGCCCACGATGGCGACTGGCTGCAACCCGTGGTGGCCCTGCTGCACAAATCCCTGCTCCCCTCCCTCACCGCCGCGCTAGCAGAGGGAGAGCGCAAAATCGATATCTGGTTTGCCCGCCACAATATGGCGGTGGTGAGCTTTGCCGATCAGCCGGATGCCTTTATCAATCTCAACAGCCCTGCCGAGCTGGCCGCCTACGAGGCCCGTCTGCTTGCCCCGGCTATCGACCCCCAACAAGGAGTCACCTCATGACCCCGGCCCCCACTCTTCCCCTGCTCGGCTTCGCCGCCTGGAGCGGCACCGGCAAGACTACCTTGCTGGAGCAGTTGATCCCCCTGCTGGTGGATCGCGGCCTGCGCATCGGGGTGCTCAAGCACGCCCACCACGACTTTGATATCGACCAACCGGGCAAGGACAGTTACCGCCTGCGCAAGGCTGGCGCCCAACAGATGATGGTGGCTTCCCGCCGCCGCCATGCGCGCATTACTGAAACAACGCACGGCGAAACGGAACTGGCCGAAGCCGATTTTCGCCAGCTGCTGGCCAGCTTCGATCAGACAGAGCTCGATCTGCTCTTGGTCGAGGGGTTCAAGCACGAACACTTCCCGAAAATCGAGCTGCACCGCGCCGAGATTGGCAAGCCGCTGCTCTTCCCCGAAGACAGTGACATCATTGCGTTGGCCAGCGATCAGCCCCAACAGAGTGGCGAACAGCAGCAGACAAGCCTGCCCCGCCTTGATATCAACGATCTGGCGACCATTGCCGACTTCGTCTGCCGCTGGCTTGACGGCTGCCAGAACAAGGAGCCGGAGGCGGGCAAGGGCTTTTTGTCGGTCGAGGCGGCCCGCAACGCCATTCTGGCGGCCCTCACCCCGCGTAACGCCTGCAGTGAAAAGCCGCTGGCCCAGTGCCACGGCGCCGTGCTGGCCGCCGACCTGATAAGCCCCATCAATGTGCCCCCCCACGCCAACTCGGCGATGGATGGCATTGGCCTGCGCAGCGACGATCTCGCCGCTGGTCGCTGGCAACTGGTGGGGGAAGTGCTGGCGGGCCAGCAGCGCCACGAGCCTGTGCTGGCCGGTCAGGCGGTGCAGATCATGACCGGCGCCCCGCTCCCCCCCGGGGTCGATACCGTGGTGATGCGGGAAGAGACGCTGATTGAAGGTGAGTGGGTCACGGTCACCGCCCCAGTCCGGGCGGGACAGAATGTGCGCCTCGCCGGCGAAGATCTCGCCAAAGGCGCGGTCGCCATCCCGGCCGGGACCTGGCTTGGTGCCCCCCAGCTGGGGCTGGCGGCATCCCTCGGTCAAGCCAGTCTCACTGTGCGCACCCCGCTGAAAGTGGCGCTGTTCAGTACCGGTGACGAGGTGCAGGCCCCGGGCGAGCAGCTCGCCCCCGGCCATATCTTCGACAGCAACCGCTTCACCCTGATGGCCCTTATCCGCGCCGCCGGTTGCGAAGTGATGGACCTTGGCATCATTCCCGATGACAAGACCATTCTGCGCCAGCAGCTGGAGCAGGCCGCCGCCAGCGCCGATCTGGTGTTGAGCTCGGGTGGGGTCTCGGTGGGCAATGCCGACTTTATCAAGCTGGTGCTGGCAGAGCTCGGCCAGATCGATTTTTGGCGCATCCAGATGCGGCCGGGCCGCCCGCTCGCTTTTGGCAAGCTGGGGCAGACCCCCTTCTTCGGCCTGCCGGGCAATCCGGTGGCGGCGATGATCTGCGTGCTGCAGTTTGTCGAGCCTGCCATCGCCCGCTTGCAGGGCAAGTTGTGGCAGCCGCTGCGCCTCTCGGCACTGGCGGACGAGAAGATGAAGAGCCGCCCAGGGCGCACCGAGTTTCTGCGCGGCATCTTCCATCAGGACCGTAACGGCCAGCTGCGGGTGCGCACCACTGGGCCACAGGGCTCGGGCATTCTGAGCTCCATGGCCGAGGCCAACTGCCTGATTGAAATCGTGCCGGATCAACCCGGGATCGCCGTTGGCGAGCGGGTCTGGATCCACCCCCTGCAGGGACGACTGGCCTAAATCCCGACGGGGCGTCGGCCGGATGCACGGCGCCCCGTCCCCCACCTGACAGGAGGCAGACCGTGCGTCTTGATGCCCCCCTCTCCCGACTCGATCGGCTGGTCTATGGCCGCTACCGGATCGTCCATGGCCTGCGCATTGCGTTCGCCTTTATGCTCACCTTTCTGCTGACCCGCGAGCTGAAACTGCCGGAGAGCACCTGGCCGCTGATCACGCTGGTGGTGGTGATGGGCCCCATCTCGTTTTGGGGCAATGTGCTCTCCCGCGCCCTACAGCGGGTGGTGGGCACCATCTTCGGCGCCAGTTGCGGAGTGGTGGCACTTTATCTCGAGATCTACTCGCTGCCGCTCACCCTGATCTGGTGCGGGTGCATCATGTTCCTCTGCGGCTATCTGGCCCTCGGCAAGCGCCCCTATGTAGGGCTGCTGATCGGCATCACGCTGGGGGTCACCATGGGGGCCATGCCGGGGGATATAGAGACGGCGCTGTGGCGCAGTGCCGACGTGATACTGGGCTCCCTGCTGGCGCTGCTCTTTTGCAGCATCTATCCCCAGCGGGCCTACAGCCACTGGCGGCTGCAACTGCACCAGATCCTGCAGCAGTCGGGACGGCTCTATCACACCCACCTCTCCCCCAATGTGCTGGAGCGGCCACACCTCAAACACAATCTCTCCCAACTGCTGGCCCAGACCGGCAAACTGCGGGCCCTGCTGGCCCCGGCGGCCAAGGAGACGCACCACCCCATCGCCCTGTTTGATACGGTGCAGGTCACCATGCGCAACACCCTCTGCACCCTGGAGATGCTGGCCAACACCTACTGGAACGATCGGGAGAGCCACTTCCTGATGCAGAGCACGGCTGCGCTGCACGCCTGCCATCTGGCCACCGAGGAGGCAATTAGCCAGCTTGCCCTGATGATGCAAACCGGTGACGGGCGTGGCGCGGATGCCGCCATCGCCCGCCTGCACGAGGTGGCGACACAGGTGTCGCTGCCCCCCAACACAGAGGCGGCCATCAATGGCTACCTCTGGCTCAACGTCCAACTGACCGAGCAGCTCACCCACCTGCGCCGCCTGCTGGGGCTGATCCTCACCCCGTCCCATCGCAAGCAGCCCGACTAGCCCCCATGCAAAACGCCCCGCAGTTGCGGGGCGTTGTCGGTCGGCATGGCCGCAATAATCAGGCTGCGGCGCCGGCGTTTGCGCTCATCTGATCCAGCTCTGACCGGGTCAGAGTGGAGACAAAGCGGCCATCGAAGTAGATATCCATCAGCTCGCCGCGCTTCTCACCGCGCATCATGCTGCTACGGCCATCCAGATAGTGCACTTCCATCTGGGCGGTATGCTCGTCCGGGTAGCTGATCTCCACCTCGCGTACCCCTTGCGGCAGCATGGCCAACGGCACAGTCTTGAGGGCCGGATCCAGATGCTGGTTCACCTTGATCACCGGATTGGCTTTCATGTCCACCACAGCCGGAGATTTGCCGGTGATAGGGTTCTTGCCAGACCAGAACTCGATGGTATTGAAAACGAACAGGTCAGCGGTCGCAGCCAGACCATAGACAGGGGAGAGCAGCATAAAGACCCCGGCACGACCGTAGCGGTTATCCACCACACTCAGGTTGCCCTTGGTGACCATGCCGGAAAGCCCCATCTGCCCCATACAGCCGCCCAGACCCATGCTCGCGACCATAACCAGCAGGGCCATTGCCCGCCCCTTCTGTTGTAATGCCATCTTGTTCTGTTCCTACTCTGAAATAAATGAGGCGGCAAGCCTAATCAAGGGGCCAGAAGAGGACAATTCACAATGGCGGGACGATACAGGAGGGGTTCAGATTGGCGTACCAAGTGAGCAATAAATAAGCACCTATGGGATTGTCATCCGATCGGTGCCTTGTTCAACAACCAATAACCGTCAGGAGCCGATGGCCAGATTGGAGACTGTCTCGGTCACATTGATGGCGCCCTGCTCGATCTGCACCATGACGCTGCTCACTTCGCTTATCTGCTCCTTGCCACGCTGGGCACTGGTGGCCACTTCGTTGATGTTGCCGGTGATCTGGGCCGTCAGTTCGCGGTTTTTCTGAACCACGCTGGCGATCTCGCCGGTCGAGAGGGAGGTGCGCGCAGCCAGCTGACGTACCTCGTCGGCCACCACCGCAAAGCCGCGTCCCTGATCGCCGGCCCGGGCAGCCTCGATGGCTGCGTTAAGGGCCAGCAGATTGGTCTGCTCGGCAATGCTGCTGATGGTCGAGACAATGGCTTCAATGCTTTTCGACTGCTCATTGAGCTGACCAATCAGACCGGCAGTGCGACTCACCTGTTCGGAAATGGCGCTGGAGATGGCAACCGATGCTGCCAGCAGTTCAGACCCGGTTTCGGCAAAGCGGGTGGTCTCCTGCGAAATGGTCTGGGCTATGTTGGCCGCCTCGCTCACTGCCTGGGCGCGCTTGATCCGCTCGGTCACCTCACTGGCAAACTTGATCACCTTGACCACCTTGCCGCTCTCATCCTTGATGGGGTTGTAGGTAGCCTCCAGCCAGATCTCGTTGCCGTGGCTGTCACGGCGACTGAACAGCCCCGACTTGAGCTGGCCGTGGGCCAGATCGTCCCAGAAGTGGGGCTGCTCGCGATAGAAGCTCTCATCACAAAACAGCCTGTGATGCTGCCCCTTGAGCTGCGAAAGGGAGTAACCGACGCAGGAGAGGAAATTCTGATTGGCCGTCACAATCTCCCCCTTGGGGGTGAACTCGATAATGGCGAGCGCCCGATCGAGTGCCGAGATGATCGCTTTCTGACGACTCAACTGCTGATAACTCTCGGTAATATCGGAGGCAATCTTGACTACCCTGACCACCTTGCCCTCAACCTTGACCGGGAAGTAGGTAGCCTCCAGCCACAACTCCCTGCCATGTTTGTCAATGCGCTGGTAGATGCCACAGTGGGTATGCCCCTGACGCAACTGTTCCCAAAACTGGGCGTAGGAGGATGACTGGGCGTAGTGGGCATCACAAAAGATCCGGTGGTGTTTACCAATCACCTCCTGCTCGCTATAGCCCACCACACTCAGAAACAGCGGGTTCGCCTCGAGGATCTCGCCACTTGGTGTGAAACTGATGGTAGCGACACCGACTTTTACTGCATCAATAAATGCCTGGGCCTGGGCCAACTGCATTTGACACGCTTGTAATTCCGCTTTGAGTTTGAAGTTGAACATCTTGCCCTGCCCCTCTGTTACCTGTTTACAACTACATTACATCTGCATGAACTTTAGACGAGAAACCAGAGGGATAACGGGGTCCCATCGATTAAGGTGCCAGGTCCCACTCCAGATAGGCCGGATTGGCGACAAAGCCGATCCGCTCATAGAGAGGACGCCCCTGCTCGCTGGCATGGAGCCACACTTTGCCCAGCTGACGCGCGCTGGCGAAGGCCGTTATGGCATCGAGAAGCGCCGTGGCGATCCCCTGCTGGCGCCATTGTGGCCGCGTATACATGTTGAGCAGGTACCCCTCCCCCCCCGCCAGATTGCCGGGATAGGGTGGCCGTTCAAACAATGCCAGCGTCCCGGCCGCCACGATCTGTTTGCCGCCCTCCTGCGTATCTGCCTCAGCCAGCCAGGATAAAGCACTCTCTTCACTCATCGTCCGGGTGAAATAGTCAAAGGTGGCCTGCCACAAGGCCGGGTCTGCCTGCGGCGTCACCAGCTCACCGACCTCACAAAACAGCTCCATGCGCAGCGCCACCAGAGCGGGAATATCTGCGGTCCTTGCCTGACGAATAATCATTGGCTGCTCCTTTTCTCTCATGGGAAATTTCGCCGACCGCCATTATGACAAAGAGCGCCTTGTGGCGCTCTTTGTCATTGGGGAAATCACTGATAAATCAATGGTTGCGACGTGTCAGCCAGTGATCCAGGCTCAGCACACCGCCGCCCCAAATGGTCAGGGTAAGCAGCATCCAGCCCCACAGCTGGTGATCGTAAAAGCCGCCCGCCCATAGGGTTGGATAGGAGATCACCGCCATGATATTAAAGCCAAACAGCAGCAAGGCGGCCGGGCGGGTAAAAAGCCCCGCTAGCAGGAAGAGCGGCAGCAACAGCTCGGTCGCCGTACCCAGATAAGCAGCCCACAACCAGGGCAGCAGGGGCACCTGATACTCGGATTCAAACAGATAGAGGGTGGAATCCCACGCCGTCAGTTTGAGCCAGCCTGAAGTAATAAAAACCGAGGCGACCCACAGCCGCGCCAGCAACAGCACACCGGCACTGCTCCAGCGCGGCAAATCACCACTCGAGCTGGCCAGCGCCAGCCATTTGTTTGCCATCATGGTATTACCTCCATATCCACCAGCAGACCAAGTGTTATCAGGCGAGTGAGATGTTCACTGGCCGCAGGGTCGGCCGCAAGCAGATCGACCAGCGCCGTACCAGCGAGACAACCCTGTAGCAGCGCCCACTCACCCGCCGTCAGGGGCAAGGGGGCAACCCGGCAATCCGGCTGTTTCTTCAATGCCAACCAGACGGGGGCATCAAGCACCTCCACCGCTTCACCACCGTGCAGCGCCATCTGCCACAGGGCCTGCACCGGATAATCGCTGGCAACCAGCAGTAGATCCGTGGCTGGCAACAGCCGCAGCCGCTCCCATTGTTGCGGCGATAATGCGGCCAGACGCTCGGCTGGCCAGCAGCGTGATTCCAGCGGCAGCAGACTGGCACGCTCAAGCTGCCATTCGAACTGCGCCAGCGCCTCCAGCCAGGGCAGTCCGGTTGTAGTCGGCAAGCGGGCCAACCATTGGCCAAATCCGGCGCCATAGTGCATGACGCTCCCTTCCCTGAGCGGCTCGGCCAATACGAAGCCGCGGGCCGCCGCTGCAAAAAAGTCATCCCCGACCATAGCCTTGACGGCGGGATAACTGCTCGCCAGCACCTCGCCAAGACTCAGGATGAAGTGGTTGCGATAGACCTGCAGCACAGATTCGGCAGAAAAGAGCCGGGAGCTGATGTGAGGGGAAATGGCGTCAGGCGCCCCCAGCAGACCATCAGCAAAGTGCTGTTGCAGCTGTGCCAGTTCAGCCATGGGCCACCTCCCGTGGTGCACTCATGACACGCGCCTCATCCAGAATGGCACTGGCCTGCGCTGCCTCTGCCAGCAAGACCGGCAGCGGCGGGATCTCGAGGTCCCACTCAATCAGGGTGGGAATGGCCTGCTTGCGGCAGATCTGGCGATAGAGTTCCCAGACCGGCTCCACCACAGGGGCGCTGTGGGTGTCGATATAGAGGGAGCCTTCCGGCAGCTGCTTCTCGGTATAACCGGCCAGATGGATCTCCCCGACGGTGGCGAGATCGATCGCCGCCAGATACTCGTCGCAAGAGAAACCGTGATTGAAGGCACTGACATAGAGATTGTTGAGGTCGAGCAGGATGCCGCACTCGCTGCGCTGCTGCAGCTCGGCCAGAAATTCCCACTCGCTCATCTCCCCGGGCAGTTGCAGATAGGAGGAGGGATTTTCAATCAACATGCGGCAACCCAGGGCCTGTTGTACCTGCTGGATCTTGTCGCTCATGTTGCGCAGGGAGGCACGGGTATAGGGCACCGGCAGCAGATCGTTGAAATAACGCCCGCCAATGCTGCCCCAGCTGAGATGTTCGGAGATCCGTACCGGTTTGATCGCCGCGGCCAGTGTCGACAACTGCTGCAGATGGTGCGGATCGAGCGGGTCGGCAGAACCGAGGGACATGCCAACGCCGTGAAGACTGACGGGGTAGTGCTGCGCCAGTTCGGCGAGCACCTGAAAACCGTGACTGTGCCGTTCGAAGTAATTTTCACTGTGCACCTCCAGCCAACCGACTGCCGGCAGGGTTTGCCGGATCTCGTCGTAATGGGGAGTGCGTAATCCGATACCAATCAAAGGGTTCATCGCAAGACTCGCTTTTGCCAATCAGAGAAGATGCAGGGGGCGACCCATTGGCCATCCCCTGCCCGATGTCTCTTACTTGGGTTGCAGCGAACCACCGACCAGCTTCTCGCACAGCCCTTTGGGCATCACCACAAAGGCATCACCCTGAGCATCTTCCTTGGCAGTACCGGCGCAGGAGCTGCTCTTGGTCGCACAGTCATTCTTGCTGGCCTTGACCACGCCGTAGCACTTCTCCTTTTCATCGGCAGCCATGGCTGGTGCCGCGATAAATTGGGCGCCCAGCGCCAGCAGACCGGTCATGGCGGAGGCGATAGCAGTGCTTTTTTTAACATTCATGTTCATGTTCCTTTTGATGTCGTTGGATGTTGCTGATATCCCCGATTTGTCGCAACCGGGTACCTGCAATAGAACCGGCAAACGGGAAATTCCCTTTCAAAAAAACACAAAAAAGAGTTGAACAACCCGAATAAAAACGTTCAACCAATTGATTTAAAACAGCTATTTCATCATTGAAAATTTCTTGCCGACCACCCATTAATGAAAGAGGAAAGTGCCATATGGTGCTTTCATCCCGTTAATCTTCTTCACTGCTTCTATCAAAAGAGATGCGTCAGACATAAAAAAGGCTATGTCCCAATTACGTGTTGCATGGGGTGCCCCAGCGCCTCATGCAAACATGCTTTGATATTCACGCCCCTCCCGTAAC
>NZ_JBSTYP010000020.1:0-85284 GCF_054052405.1 Aeromonas aquatilis
CTGGAGCGTTACGGGAGGGGCGTGAATATCAAAGCATGTTTGCATGAGGCGCTGGGGCACCCCATGCAACACGTAATTGGGACATAGCCAAAAAGAGGGGCTCCCGCGCGGGAGCCCCTCTGTCATTCTGGCGTACCGATTCAGGTGAACTGAGGCAGCCACTGACGCTGGGCGGCGTACATCTCGTCGAACATCTGCTGGATCTGCTCTAGGGTGCAGACGGTGGCGGTGACCGGGTCGAGGGCCAGCGCGTAGCGGGCGGCATCGAGATCGCCGGTCAGGGCCGCCTGCACGATCAGCTCCTGCACCGCGGTGTTGCTCTTGCACAGGCTGGCGCATTGGGTCGGCAGCCGTCCCATCGCCTGCGGTTGCAGCCCCTTGTCATCGACCCAGATTGGTACCTCGACGACGCAGTCAGCGGGCAGGTTCTCCACCAGCAGACCCTCGGGCTGGCAGTTGGCCAGGTTGCCGTTGATGCGGGTGCGCTCGCCGCTCACCATGGCGTGGATCAGTTTGGGCCCGTTGAGCATGTTGGGGGCGATGACGAAGGGTTTCTCCCCTGCCAGCTGGGCGGCGATCTCCGCCTTGCCGGCGGCGTGAACCTGCTCCTCCAGGGCCAGCAGATTCCAGCGCTGGGGCAGGAAGTGGTTGATCATCGCCTCGTTCTTGCGGAAGTAGGGGAGGTAATCGCTGCAGTGCCAGTGGTTCTCGGTACACCAGAGGCCGAAGAACTTCAGCACTTCGCAGCGCACGCCGTCCGCCTCGCGGGCTTTCGGATCATTCACCAGCGCCCGGATTTTCGGCTGCATATCTTCGCCATGGATGGCGAAGCGGGTGATCCAGGTCATGTGGTTGATCCCGGCGAACTCGTACTCCACCTCGTCGGGCACATCGTGATACATCAGGCGTTGCCAGCGCTCCGGGGTGGAGGGGTGATCCACCCAGGGGCCGACCCCCAGATAACCGGCGAGCTGGGCGACGGTGTAGCGCACCCCGTAGCAGAGACCGATGGATTGGATGCCGCTCGCCTCCTTGGCTGCCCAGGTGAGGGGCGCCAGCGGGTTGGCGTAGTTGATGAAGAGGGCGTTCGGGCAGAGCTCCTCCATATCCCGCAGGATCGCCAGCATGGGCGGAATGTGGCGCAGGGCGCGGAAGATGCCGCCCGGTCCCATGGTGTCGCCCACCTCCTGGATCACCCCGTATTTGGCCGGGATCGCCATGTCCAGCTTCCAGGGGGCGAGGCCGCCCACCTGAATGGCGCTGATGACGAAGTCCGCATGGCGAATCGCATCGCGCTGGCTGGTGGTCTGGCTCACCTGCATGGGGAGGCCGGATTGCGCCACCATCATGGTGATGAGGCGGTGACTCTGGGCCAGCACCTCGGGATTGAGATCCATCAACACCAGCTCGGTGCCCGCCATGGCGGGGTAGGAGAGCAGGGCCGAGACGATCTGGCGGGTAAACATGACGCTGCCTGCGCCAATAATGGTGATTTTGCTCATGTCAGAACCTTATTTGAAAAAACGGGAACGCCAGCGTCCCTGTTGAAGTTGCAGCAGGCTGCCGTGGATCATCAGGGCGGCGAGGATCATTACCCCGTAGACCAGCCGGGTCCAGAAGCCGTCGAGACCGGCACTGATAATGCCCGCCTCCAGCATGCCGATAATGCAGGCGCCAAACAGGCTGCCCAGCAGAGTGCCTCTGCCCCCCAGTACCGAGGTGCCGCCGATGAAGACGGAGGCAAACACCAGCAGCATGTAGCCCTGTCCCTGATTGGGCCACCAACTGCTCATCTCGACGCTGATCAGTACCCCGACCAGGGCGGCGAGCAGCCCCATCAGCATGAAGAGGCCGAGCCGCATCCGGTTGACCGGTACGCCCATCAGGCGGGCTGCCTCCGGGTTGTCACCGATGAAGTTGATGTTATCCCCCAGCTCGTGATGGGCCAGCAGCAGCCAGAGCAGCAGTGCCACCAGCAGGCTCCAGAGGGCCTGGGCGGGCAGCCACTCCCACACTCTGCCAGTCAGCAGGGTATGGAGCAGGGTATCGCGGATCTCGGGCAGGCTGAGGGCCAGTCCGTCGGCCAGTACGGTGGTGAGGCCGCCGATAAAGAACTGGGTACCGATAGTGGCGATGATGGAGGGGATCTGGAACTGCACGATCAGCAGGGCATTGAGCAGCCCGCACAGCAGCCCGCCCGCCATCGCCCCCAGCAGCGCCAGCAGCGGCGAGCCGGTGTGCTGGAACAGCCAGGCGAAGATAAATCCCCCCAGCGCGATGATTGCCGGAAAGCTCATGTCGATCTCGCGGGCGATGATCAGCAGGGTCATCCCCAGCGCCAGCAGGATGGTCAGCGGAATGGTCGAGAGCAGAGAGGTGTAGATCCGGCCATGGAAAAAGGTGACCGGACTGATGCTGGCAAACAGCCCCCACAGCAGCAGCAGGATCAGCCCGGTCAGTAAAGGCGCCCGATGGGCGAGCAGGAACTGTCTCATTGGCTGCCTCTTCTGACGGCATCCAGCAGCGCCTGTTGCAGGGCAGGGAGGGTCATGTCGGCCTTGTGGTACTGGGCGACGATGGCGCCCCTGTCCATCACCACGAAGCGGTCGGCGACCCGGTAGGCATCGGCCATGTTGTGGGTGATGAGCAGGCAGGCACGCCCCTGTGCCCGCAGCTGTTCGATAAAGCTGAGCACCTTCTCTACCTCACCGAGGGAGAGGGCGGTGGTTGGTTCATCAAGGATCACCAGCCGGGCGTCGAACAGCATGGCGCGGCCGATGGCCAGCCCCTGCCGCTCACCGCCGGAGAGCAGGCTGACCGGCGCATCGACGTTGGCGCCGATGCCGCGAAAATGGAGCACCCGCAGCAGCTCGGCGGCCCGGCGTCGCTCTTCCTGCCGGTCGATGAAGCCCCAGCGATTGCGCAGATGGCGCCCCAGAAAGAGGTTGCGCCAGACGCTCTGCTGCTCGCCGAGGGCGCCACTCTGATAGACGGTCTCGATGCCGAGCCGACGGGCGGTGGGTACATCGTAGCTATCGCCCGCCACCGTCTGCCCGGCGACGGTCAGGGTGCCGCTGCCGAACGGTTCGGCACCGGCAATCACCCGGATCAGGGTCGACTTGCCGGCGCCGTTGTCGCCAAGCAGGGCGACCACTTCACCCGCCCGCTGCTGGAAATGGATATCCCGCAGGGCCTGCACCGGGCCGAACCATTTGTTCAGCCCGTGCAGCTCGAGGGCCAGTGGCGTCATTTAGCGCAGACCTTTGGCCGCCAGCGGGGCGATGAGTGCGATGTTGTCTTTGGTGACAAAACCGGCTCCGGTGTTGATGTCCAGACCGGCGAAACCGTAACGCTCGCTCAGTACCAGCTGAACTACCGAGAGGTAACCCATCAGGTAGGGTTGGCAATCGGCCACCAGCTGCACATAACCGGACTGGATCCCGTCTGCGGTGGCGGGAGAGAGGCTGAAACCGGCGACAAACAGCTCACCGGGTTTGACGGCGGCGTTGCGCAGGAAGTTGCCCATCTGGGCGGTCAGGGCACCGTGATCCACCAGCACCATCTTCACGTCGGGGTGGGTGGCCAGATAGGAGGTGACGACCGGGGCGCCCAGGGTCGGGTCCTTGTCCACTTCCTGCGAGATCTGGATGAAGTCGACCTTCATGCCCGCCTCTTCCAGGGTCTTGATCAGGCCACGGGTGGAGTCGCTGCGCTGGGCAATATCCTTGATGCCCCACACCATGGTGCGGTCACCCTTCTTAAGGCCGCTGCGGCGCAGGGCCTCTTTGGCCAGATTGATGCCGCGGGTGGCGTTGTTGTCGCCCACGTAGCCAAAGCCGTTGCTCAATTCGTTGGCCATGGTGCCGGAGAGCTCGGTGTCCACCGAGGTCACCTTGATCCCCTTGGTGATGGCGTCGGCAATCAGCGGTTGGTAGGCGCTGTCACCGGGGTGGCCCATCACCACGATGCCGGTGGGCTTGGCGGCTACCGCCTGCTTGAAGTTCTCGATCATCTTCTGGGGTTGCCAGTCGGAGTAGACCAGTCGCAGATCCACTCCCAGATCCTCTGCCGCCTGCTTGGCGCCATTCTGTACCACGGTGACGTAGGATTCGCCGACCGGGCCGCCGAGATCAAACCAGATGGTCATATCCTTGCCGGAGGGGGCGGCGCCCGCCTGGGAGGCGAGCAGGCAGCCGGACATCAGCAGGCCGGTCAGCCAGCGTTTGGCCATGTGAGTGTGGCCAGTGTGCGTGTTGTGCATGGTATTGCTCCTTGTTGTAAATAGGGGGGCGGTGGCTCCCGTGTTGTGAAACACTGGTCATCCGTGGCGCCGGTTAAAAGCGGTGAGTGCCGCGATCAGGTATTGGACGGTTAATCGGTGTTTTCCTGCCTGTTCAGGCGGCCGGATAGTGGGAGAGCTCCTGATAGTCGCCATCCGCTTCGCAGTTTCGAAACGACTGGCCGTGTTGCTTCAGCAACGCCTTACAGCGGACTATTTCACTACGCCACAGGGTGCGGGAGGCCTCGTCATCGGCGCGGTTGGGCAACTGCATCACATGCACCGGTTTGAACTCTGCCATGTACTCGTACATCTTCTTCTTGCCGTCGCAGGTGGTTTCCCCCACCACCAGATCGGAGAAGTAGAAGTAGGGGCACTTGTCGGTCTTGCCGAACCCGTAGCTGCTCTTGATGAGCGGGCAGAGGTTGCGGGGCAGATCCTTTTCGGCCTCCTCGATGGTCTCGTCGCTGGTGGAGCAGAGCGATACCACCATGGCGCCGGCGGCTATCGCCACCTCCTGCGGCATAAAGGTACAGTAGGTGCCGACCCGAGGGATCAGTCGCTCCTTGAGTACCATCACGGCCAGACAGCCCTGACAACGGGCATCTGAAAAGTTATCGAAAATGGCTGGCAGCTCGGTGACCAGTGACATAGGCGATCCTGCCATTACGTGAAAATGAAGAGACGGTGGTGCTATCCATGACGGCCCGTCAAACTGCGGGAATTATACCTTTGGGGGGGATTGGAAAATTGCGGTGGATCACGAGGAGTCATGTAAGGCCTTAATAACAGACAGGTTATTGAGAAGGGAGTGATTTAGCGTAAGTGGTAACAGAGAGAGATAAAAACGGACACCAGGGGTGTCCGTTTGGGTGTCAGTGGCGCAGACCGGTGCCGCGCGAGATAAGCCACCAGGCCAGAGCGTAGAGGGCTGCGATGAAGCCGGTGATGATGAGGTAGGCGGTGCCGAGCGGTACGTCGGAGATACCGAGGAAGCCGTAACGGAACGCGTTCACCATGTAGATGATGGGGTTCACCTGGGAGACACCCTGCCAGAAGGGGGGCAGCAGGCTGATGGAGTAGAAAACCCCGCCCAGATAGGTGAGCGGCGTCAGCACGAAGGTGGGGATGATGCTGATGTCGTCGAAGGTTTTGGCAAACACCGCGTTGATAAGGCCCCCCAGCGAGAAGAGGATCGAGGTGAGCAGCACGGTGAAGCAGACGCTGAACAGATGGTGGATCTGCAGCGGCACGAAGAAGAGCGACACCAGGGTGACGATGAGGCCGACACAGAGGCCGCGCGCCACGCCACCGCCCACGTAGCCGGCGATGATGACGTAGTTGGGCACCGGTGCCACCAGCATCTCCTCGATATTGCGCTGGAACTTGGCGCTGAAGAAGGAGGAGGCGACGTTGGAGTAGGAGTTGGTGATCACCGACATCATGATGAGGCCGGGCACGATGAACTCCATGTAGGTGAAACCGCCCATGTCACCGATGCGCGAACCGATCAGGTTGCCGAAGATGACGAAGTAGAGGCTCATGGTGATGGCGGGCGGCACCAGCGTCTGGATCCAGATCCGGGTGAAGCGGCTCACCTCTTTGGCCAGAATGCTCTTGAAGGCGATGTAGTAAGTGGTCAGGTTCATGCTTTTCTCCCCTCTTCGACCAGGCTGACGAACAGCTCTTCCAGCCGGTTGGCCTTGTTGCGCATGCTCAGCACCTGTACCTGCTGGCTCGACAGCTGCTCGAACAGGCTGTTGAGAGACTGGCTCTTGTCGAGATCCACCTCAAGAGTGCGCTCATCCGGCATGCGGCCGTTGAACTCTGGCACCTCAGGTACGGCAGAACCTGGCGCAAGGTCGAGCAGGAAGGTCTCGCGACCCAGTTTGCCCAGCAGGTTTTTCATGCTGGTGTTCTCGATCAGACGACCCTTGTCGATGATGCCGATGTTGCGGCAGAGCATCTCCGCCTCTTCCAGATAGTGGGTGGTGAGGATGATGGTGACGCCCTGCTCGTTGAGATCCTTGAGGAAGGTCCACATGGAGCGGCGGATCTCGATATCAACCCCGGCGGTCGGTTCATCGAGGATCAGCAGCTTGGGCTCGTGCATCAGGGCGCGGGCGATCATCAGGCGGCGCTTCATGCCGCCGGAGAGGGTGCGGGCAGGCATGTCGCGCTTCTCCCACAGATCGAGCTGGCGCAGGTACTTCTCGGCGCGGATCTTCGCTTCCGCCTTGGGCACGCCGTAGAAACCGGCCTGATGGGTGACAATCTGGATCACCTTCTCGAACTGGCTGAAGTTGAACTCCTGCGGCACCAGCCCGAGCTGGGCCTTGGCCTGTTCGAGATCGCTGTCGATGTCGTAGCCAAACACCTTCACCTTGCCGGCGCTCTTGTTCACCAGCGAGCTGATGACGCCGATGGTGGTGGACTTGCCCGCGCCATTCGGGCCGAGCAGGGCGAAGAAATCCCCCTGCCTGACGGTGAGATCGATGCCTTTAAGGGCTTCTACGCCCCCCTGATAGGTCTTTTTCAGGCCGCTGATTTCCAGTGCGTTCATTGCAACCTCTGTGATGGTTGAATCCGGCTCGATACAGAAAAGGCGGCCAAGGCCGCCTGCACAGAGTAAAGGGCGCAAGGCCGCTTCACCCGTGATATTCCTGAACCTGGCTTACTCCTGGGGTACCACTTTGCCGATAAACGGCAGGTTGCGGTACTTCTGGGCGTAGTCGATGCCACAGCCGACCACGAATTCGTCCGGGATGGCGAAGCCAATCCAGTCGACCGGCACCTGCACTTCGCGGCGGGAGGGTTTGTCCAGCAGAGTGCAGATGGCAAGGGATTTCGGCTCGCGCAGGGAGAGGATCTCGCGCACCTTGTTGAGGGTGTAACCGGTGTCGATGATGTCTTCCACGATCACTACATCCTTGCCCTTGATATCGTCGTCCAGGTCTTTGAGGATGCGGACGTCACGGGTGCTGTGCATGCCGGAGCCGTAGCTGGAGGCGGTCATGAAGTCCAGGGTGATGGGCAGCTTGCACTGGCGGCAGAGGTCGGCCAGGAAGATGCAGGAACCGCGCAGCAGCGCAATCATCACGACTTCGTCAGAACCCTGATAGCGGGCGGTGATCTCTTCACCCAATTTGGCGATCCGGGCGGCGATTTCAGCCTCGGAGATCATCACCTCGACGGTGTGTTTCATCACTTACTCCCATAAGGCCAAAGGGGATTTGGCCGTTCATGAATATCAAAACCGATGATTCTACCACTCATGTTGAAGGGTGCTAGAGATACGTGGTGCTTTTATCGGCTTATTTTAATTGATAGAGTTAGCAGGCACTCAGGCATGATTAGTTAAAATACTAGAAACACCATAATCAATAACTATTAGATGATAAAAACTATGGAACCACGCGCAGAAATAAGACGTCGTACCCGGCTGTCGCCGGAAGCTCGTCGCTCCCAATTGATGGAATGTGCCATCGAGGTGTTCTCCCGTCGCGGCATTGGCCGTGCCGGTCACGCCGAGATAGCCGAGCAGGCCAAGGTCTCTGTGGCTACCGTCTTCAACTATTTCAACACCCGCGAGGAGTTGGTAGATGAGGTGCTGGCCGAGATCGAACGCTTTGTGAACCAAATGCTGTCGCAGGCATACGGTGACCAGGGCTCCATTTTCGACAAGATCCAGCGCCATGTCCGCCTCTCTGTCGATGCCGCCTACGATCAACCGGATTATGCCGGTATCTGGCTGGAGTGGAGTTCATCGGTTCGGGAAGAGGTATGGCCCCGCTATACCCGGCTGCTCGATCAGTGCCTTGAGCTGATCGCCAGCGAGCTGCAAACCGCCATGGATGCAGGGGAGATCACCAGCGTGCTGTCAGCACAGGATCTGGCCCGCTCTTTGACCGGTTTTGGCTATGTGATGATGCAGATGATCAATCAACCTCAGCGCCCGGCGCGCCAAGAGGTGACTGATTTCCTGTTCAAGTACGTGACGGCGCCAATTCAGGCTCGCTAACACGGCTTAACGAAAAAACGGCGTCACTCATTGAGTTGCGCCGTTTTTTTATGGCCGGATGTAGTGGTCACTTCACTGGTGGCCATAGCCCCAGCGGTTGGTCAGCTCATGCTCGACACCGAGATGATCGAGGATGCGGGCGACCATAAAGTCCACCAGATCGGCGATGCTTTTCGGCTCATGATAGAAACCGGGGGCGGCAGGCATGATGGTCACCCCGAGCCGCGCCAGTTTCAGCATGTTCTCCAGATGGATCGCCGAGAAGGGGCTCTCGCGGGGCACCAGGATCAGCTGGCCGCGCTCCTTGATCACTACATCCGCCGCCCGCTCCAGCAGGTTGTCGGAGGTGCCGTTGGCAATGGCCGAGACGGTGCCCATGGAGCAGGGGCAGACCACCATCTGCTTGGGTGCCGCCGAGCCGGAGGCAACCGGCGAGAACCACTCCTCCTTGCCACAAGCGACTATCTGACCCTCTTTGGCGCCATATTGGCGACAGAGATAAGCCGATAGCTCTTTCGGTGAGCTCGGCCACTCCTGCTGCTGCTCGGTCTTGAGTACCACACGAGCCGCCGAGGAGGCGAGCAGGTAGACCCGATAGTCCGCCTGCACCAGACACTGGAGCAGGCGCAGGGCGTAGGGGGCGCCGGAGGCGCCGGTCAGCGCCAGGGTGATCGCTTTGTTCATAGTTCGCCGTGGTAATCCTTGAGGCGGGCGATCAGCTTGTCATGAATGCCGCCGAAGCCACCGTTGCTCATGATCAGAATATGGTCGCCATCGCGGCTCTCGGCCACCAGCCGGTTGATCAGGGTTTCCAGATCGTTGAACACCTTGGCCGGTCGGGTCATATGGGCGGTCACCTCGCCGAGATCCCAGCCGATGTTGGGCGGCTGAAAGAAGAACACCTCGTCGGCGCCATCGAAGCAGCCAGCCAGCTCCTCCTTGTGAACACCCAGCTTCATGGTGTTGGATCGTGGCTCCAGCACAGCCAGAATGCGGGCCTCACCCACCTTGGCGCGCAGACCGCCGAGGGTGGTCTCGATGGCAGTAGGGTGGTGGGCGAAGTCGTCATAGACGCTGATGCCCGCTACCTCACCCTTGAGCTCCATCCGCCGCTTGGGGGATTTGAACTGGCAGAGGGCGGCGATGCCGTGCTCTACCATGACACCGGCGTGGCGGGCGGCAGCGATGGCCATCAGACCGTTGTTGACGTTATGCTCGCCGATGCACTCCCAGTGCACTTCGCCCTGCTTCACCCCGTCCAGCCACACCTCGAAGGCGGAGCCTTCATCGGCCAGCTTGACCGCTTTCCACTTGGCATCGTCCTGACCCACCAGCTCCACTTCGCTCCAGCAGCCCATCTTGCGCACGGCGGTGAGGTTGTCATCGGCTTGCGGGAATAGCACCCGGCCGTTGCTCGGCACGGTGCGCATCAGGTGGTGGAACTGGCGCTGGATGGCGGCGAGATCCGGGAAGATGTCCGCGTGGTCGAACTCCAGATTGTTCATCACCAGGGTGCGCGGATGGTAGTGGACGAACTTGGAGCGTTTGTCGAAGAAGGCGCAGTCATACTCGTCCGCTTCGATGACGAAGAAAGGCGCAGAGCCCAAGCGGGCGGAGACCGGGAAGTTGCCCGGCACGCCACCGATCAGGAAACCGGGTTCCAGTTTGGCATACTCCAGCACCCAGGCCAGCATGCTGGCGGTGGTGGTCTTGCCGTGGGTGCCGGCAACGGCCAGTACCCAGCGATCTTGCAGCACATGCTCCAGTAGCCACTGAGGGCCGGAGATATAGGGCAGATTGCGGTCCAGCACATATTCAACACAGGGGTTGCCGCGGCTCATGGCGTTGCCAATCACCACCAGATCCGGCGCCGGATCGAGTTGGGAGGGGTCATAGCCTTCGGTCAGTTCGATGCCCTGTTGCTCGAGCTGGGTACTCATGGGGGGATAGACATTGGCATCCGAACCGGTCACCCGGTAACCAAGCTGTTTTGCCAACACCGCCAGACCACCCATAAAGGTGCCGCAGATCCCGAGAATGTGAATATGCATACCGCTTCCTTTCGCAGTAAAGGGAAGTGCGCATTTTAGGGGGTGTTGCGGTGGTGGCACAAGCCGCACTCATGGTGAGAGGCCCACAGACCGGGGGGGCTGGGAGTAAAACTCAGTAGCCCGAACAGCAATGAAAGAGGAGTGCAAACCATTCGGTTTTATTTGAGGCTTGATTTTGTGTCGCACTTTCTTACAATTCTTCGTTTTTGTGACGCACTCGACAGTTTTACGATATCGCCCTTTTCCAAAGGAGAGTCCCCATGGGCAAGTTCCTGCTTTGCTATCTGGTCGGTGGTCTGGTGGCCATCAGTTGGGCTGCGTTGCCCGCTCATGGTCCCTGGGATCAATGGGACCTCGCGATTTTTCATACCGTTAACGGCTGGCTCGGCCAGTCGGCTCTGTGGGCCGATCTGGTGGCCATCACCAATAACCGGCTGTTCGATCTGGCGGTGTTGGCCTGTATGGGACTGATCCTGGTCCGCTGCTTCTTTGCACGGGATCTGGCAGGTCGTCGCCAGCTGGTGGCGATGGGCATTGTGATGTTGCTGAGTGCTCTGGTGATTAACCAGTTTGGTCACAGGTTGCCAGTTGAGCGACCCAGCCCGACTCTGATGGTGGCCGATGCGCTGCGGGTGACCCAGATCAGTGGTATTCCGACCAAGGACTCTTCCGGTGATAGTTTCCCCGGGGATCACGCCCTGTTCCTGATGATCTTTGCCGGTTTTGCCCTGCGCTATCTGCCGCGTTGGGCGGGAGTCACCGCATTGCTGATGGTGCCGATCTTTTCCGCGCCGCGCATTCTGGCTGGCGCCCACTGGTTTACCGATGTCTATGTCGGCGCGCTGGGGCTGGCGACCCTCTGTCTGCCCTGGTTGCTGCTGACCCCACTGGCGGATCGGCTGATAGACCGCATCGCCCCCCGATTGGCCCGTGTGCCGCTGCTGCGCAGTCAGACCCACTGATTGAACGTCGCAAAATAAAACGCCCCGACATGAAAATGTCGGGGCGTTTTGTTATCCACCCGCTAGATCATCAGCCTTGATAGCCGTTCGGGTTGTTGCTTTGCCAGCGCCAGGTATCGATCATCATCTGCTCCAGACCACGTTCTGCCTGCCAGCCCAGCTCGGCACGGGCCTTGTGCGGCTCGGCCCAGCACTCGGCGATGTCGCCGGGGCGACGGGGCTTGATCTGGTAGGGAATGGGTCGGCCGCTGGCCGCTTCAAACGCCTTGATCATCTCCAGCACCGAGTAACCCTGACCGGTGCCCAGGTTATAGGTAAAGACGCCGATATCCGATTCGATGCGCGCCAGTGCTTTCAGGTGGCCGATGGCGAGATCCACCACGTGGATGTAGTCACGCACGCCGGTGCCATCCGGGGTCGGGTAGTCGTTGCCAAATACCCCCAGCTCCTTGAGCTTGCCGACACCCACCTGGCTGATATAGGGCAGCAGGTTGTTGGGAATGCCGTTGGGATCTTCCCCGATGAGGCCGCTCTCATGGGCTCCGACCGGATTGAAGTAGCGCAGCAACACGATGGCCCAGCGGGGATCGGATTTGGCGAGATCGCGCAGGATCTCTTCGACCATCAGCTTGGAGCGGCCATAAGGGTTGGTGGCGCTGGTGGGAAAATCTTCCCGCAGCGGTACCGAGGCAGGATCGCCATAGACGGTAGCCGATGAGCTGAATACCAGCCGGAACACGCCGGCCCTGGCCATCTCTTCGCACAGCACCAAGGTGCCGGTGATGTTGTTCTGGTAGTAGGTGAGCGGGATCTGGCTCGACTCCCCGACTGCCTTGAGGCCGGCGAAATGGATCACCGACTCGATCTGGTGGGCTGCAAAGAGCTGCTGCAAGCAGGCTCTGTCCAGCACATCCCCTTCGACGAAGATGACCGGCTTGCCGGTGATCTGTTCGACCCGCTTGAGTGACTCGGGGGAGGAGTTGGAGAGGTTGTCGAGTACCACGACCTGCTGCCCGGCGTTCAAGAGTTTAACCAGGGTATGGGAGCCGATATAGCCGGCGCCCCCTGTAACCAGAATTGTCATTTTTTATCCCGTCTTCGACTGAAACTGGAGCTGAGTCTACCTGCCCGGCCCACTAGGGAAAAGCGCGAGATGCCAGGAACGAGCTTCAATAGTCGACGCTGACATCCCCGCTGGCGGTGCAGGAGCAGGCCAGTGCCACTCCACTTTCCAGATCTTGCGCGCTCAGGGTCATCACGCTCTGGCGCTCGATATCGCCTTCCGTGGTGCAGCGGCAGGCGCCGCATACCCCGGCGCGGCAGGCGGCCATCATGGCTTCGCCCGCAGCTTCCAGCGCTGCCAGCAGGGTCTGACCCGGCAGGATCTTCACCTTTTTGCCGCTCTTTTTCAGGGTCAGCCAGAAGTGGTCGCTGGCGGTCTTGATGGGCTCTGCGGGAGGAAGACCGAAGGACTCCTGATGCAGTTGCTCCGGTGGCAATCCCAGCTCTGCCAGCATGGTGCTGACCGCCGCCATATAGGGTGCCGGGCCGCAGAGATAGACATGGCGTTCGCGCAGATTTGGGGCCAGTTCGGCCAGCATGGCTGGGGTGAGTCGGCCAATCCAGGGGTGATCTGCTGGGGCATCTTCCAGAATCAGGGCATGGCGTACACCGGGATGCGCTTCGGCCAATGCAGCCAAGTCATCTGCGAAGATCACATCTGCTGGCGAGCGGGCGCTATGGATAAAGCGGATATCGGCATCCGGTCGTTTGGCGAGCTCGTCTCGCAACATGGCCCACATGGGGGTGATGCCGGAACCAGCGCTCAAGAGCAGTGGCCGTTCGCAAGGCAAGGCGGTCAGGTTGAAGTCGCCGAACGGACCATCCACCCGGATCTCGCCCCCCACTTGCAGGGTCTGGTGCAGATGGCGAGAGACCTGTCCCACATCCTTGATGGTGACCTGCCAGCAGGCATCCTGCGGGCTGGAGGAGAGGGTATAGGCGCGGCACTCCGGCTGGCCGTCTATCTCGGTATGCAGGGTGATGCACTGGCCAGCCAGCACGGGAGGGAGGCCGCCAGAAAGCGACGCCAGCTGCCAACTCACGACGTCGTGGGTGTTCTGTTGGCGGCCAATGCAGGTGAGCGTGAGAGAGGTCATCACAAGGCTCCTTATGTTTGATAAGGTTTGAAACTGTTTGAAAAACGTCTGGTGAAAAAGCCGGATCCAGAAAAAAGGCGAGCCGGGCGGCTCGCCAAACGCTTACAACATGAGGTGCCGATCAGGCCGCCAGGATCTCGGCCAAGTCAGCCTCGGCCGTGGTGGTCCCTTTCAGACCGAACTGCTCTTCCAGCACCTTGAGCAGAGCCGGGGTGAGGAAGGCGGGGGCGGTCGGGCCGGTACGAATGTCCTTCACCCCGAGGGAGAGCAGGGTGAGCAGAATGACGATGGCTTTTTGCTCGAACCAGGAGAGCACCAGCGTCAGCGGCAGATCGTTGACCCCGCACTCGAACGCGTCGGAGAGCGCCAGCGCCAGCTGGATGGCGGAGTAGGCATCGTTGCACTGACCCACGTCCAGCAGACGCGGAATGCCGCCGATGTCGCCAAAGTCGAGCTTGTTGAACTTGTATTTGCCGCAGCCCAGCGTGAGCAGCAGGCTGTCGCGCGGCGCCGCCTTGGCAAACTCGGTGAAATAGGCGCGCTCGGCCTTGTCGCCGTCACAGCCACCCACCAGGAAGAAGTGGCTGATCTCCCCGGCTTTGACCTTCTCAATCACTGCGGGCGCAGCCTGCATCAGGGCGTTGCGGGCAAAGCCGATGGTGATGAAGTGCTCGAGCTCAACGTGTTTGAAGCCTTCCAGCGCTTGCGCCTTGGCGATCACGGCGGAGAAATCATCCCCCTCCAGATGGGTTACGCCCGGCCAGCCGACGATGGAGCGGGTGAAGATGCGATCCGAGTAGTTGCCCACATTCGGGTCGATGATGCAGTTGGAGGTCATCACTACGGCGCCCGGGAAGTTGGCAAACTCCTTCTGCTGGTTTTGCCAGGCGGAGCCGTAGTTACCCACCAGATGGGGGTACTGCTTGAAGAAGGGATAGGCCAGTGCGGGCAGCATCTCGCCGTGGGTGTAGACATGAATGCCGGTCCCTTTGGTCTGCTCCAGAATGAGCTTGAGATCCATCATGTCGTGGCCGGAGACCAGAATGCACTTGCCGGGAATTGGCGTGACCCTGACCTGGGTCGGCTCCGGATGGCCGAAGGCGCTGGTTTCACCGAGATCCAGCATCTCCATGATTTTGAAGTTGAGCTGACCGATCTCCATGGCACAGCTGAACAGGCGACCCATTTCGCTCGGGTCTGTGCTTAGCCAGCTCATGATGCGGTGGAATTCGGCGGCCACCTCGTCACTCTGCTGATCCAGCACCCGGGCGTGCTCCATATAGGCGGCGGTGCCCTTGAGGCCGTAGAGGCAGAGCAGACGCAGCCCCATGATGTCTTCGTTCACTTCGTTCTTGCCCCGATTGGGGGCGGCTGGCGCGGCATGGGCAAGTTGTTCCAGCAGCTCGGCACCGGGTTCGAAGTAAGCGGACTGTGGTAAGTCGTTGACCTGCACTGCCATCCCGGCCAGCTGCTGGCGATAGGCGAGGGCCTGATTGACGTAGGCCACGATGCGATTCGAGTCGAAGTTGACGTTGGTGAGGGTAGCGAAGAAGGCCTTGGGCACGAAGGCATCGATCTCGCGATCTATGATGCCCTGCTCGCGGGCGGCCAGCGCCCAGGCGCTGAGCCCCTGCAGGGTATAGATCAGCACATCCTGCAGATCCGAGGTTTCCGCCGTCTTGCCGCACATACCTTGTGCGTAGGCACAGCCGTTGCCAGCCGGGGTACGAATTGTCTGTTCACATTGCACACAAAACATCATGCCTCTCCTAATTGGACATTTCAGTTATCTGTTTTGTTGCGATTCTATTCCTCTCGCGAAAAACTTAATAGGCATTCAATTTGCCAATTAAGATTCTCTTGATGCAGATCAAAAACAAAAAAAAGCCGCCCAAACAGGGCGGCAAGCGGGTGGATAAAAGGAGAGACAACTCAGGTTTGCAACAGAACATAACAATCAGACGGATTGGGCCGTGGTCTGGTCAGGCGCTTTCGGCCCGGTACTTACTCAAACAATCATACGTACGCTGTAGTCAGCTTGGTTCACTATCAGGCCAGATAAGCGCGCAGCATCCAGACCAGTTTTTCCTGCTGCTGCACATAGTCGGAGAGGATAGAGGCAGTGCCCTCATCACCGGCTTCGGCGGCCTGACCCAGAATACGGCGCTGGGCGACCAGCAGTTCGCGGAAGCTATCCAGCAGGGATTCGACACAGGCGCGGCCATCGTGCAGCCCTTTTTGCTCGGGGATGGCAGAGACTTTCAGGTAGTCACTGAAGCTGTGCATTGGCACGCCATCCAGGGTCAGGATCCGCTCGGCCAGTGCATCGACTTTCAGCAGCAGGTCGTTGTAAATCTCTTCAAATTTCAGGTGCAGTTCGAAGAACTGGTTGCCACGGATATTCCAGTGGAAGCCGCGCACGTTCATGTAGAGGATCTGGTAGCTGGCCAGCAATTTGTTCAACTCGGCTGCCAGGGCTTGTGATTGAGCAGTATCAAGACCAATCGGGCTTTTCATCATTCACCTCCAGATTTGGAAATCGGTTTGAAATTCTCTTTCGGAACGCAGTCAGAGTAACGCCTTGCAAAATGCAGGGACAATTGCTTGTGCCTAACTGTTTGATAGCTAACGGCTATCAAACAGTGCGCAGCAACAGGGGTAGTGGATGAGGATTAGGGGAAGTATTTTTCGAGTAGCGCCATCAAGATGGCCTGACACTCGCGGTCCGGTTTGCTATCGACCTTGCTGGCGCGAAAGTGGAGTTGAAAGGCGCCCATGACGGCGCGGCTCTGCTCATTCCACTGGCCGGTTTGGGACAGGCCGTAGCCATAGCGGGCCAGCTGCTGCTGCCACATGGCCGCATCCCAATCGGGTAAGGTGCTGGCCAGCAACTCGGCCACCCGACCTTCATCTGGCCAGGCGCCGACTCCGTACGTCAGATAGAGCTGGCGCCAGGGGAAGTGGGGGCCGGGATCCTGCTTGCGCTCGGGGGCGACATCGCTGTGGCCCAGCACCTGGGTCGGTGGAATCTGGTAGCGGGCGACCAGCTCCCGGCTGAGTGCGCCGACGGCAGCTATCTGCTGCGGGGTATAGGGTTGCCAGCGGCGGGCATCGGGGGCCAGCGGCTCATCTTCCGCTGGATAGCCGAGGTTGACGATCTCGATGCCAAGGGAACTGGCATTGAGCCCGGCATATTGGTGCCAGCGGCTGCGTCCGGCATGCCAGGCGCGCGCGTTGTCCGGCACCAGCTGATAGACGGTGAGCGGTGTTTCGTGGCTGTCGCGGGGGATCAGGTAGTGGGCGCTCACCTTGTGCTCCGGCTCGGTCAGCAGGCGCAGGGAGTTGGCATCGTCTTCGTCAGTGTAGTGGAGGATCAGAAAGGCGATCCGCTCGTTCTGGTTGGCGCTCTGATAGCGGGTCGAGAGCCGGTACTCGGACGGGGTACAACCACCCAGCAGCAGAACTAGTGGCAGAAAGAAGAGGGGAAGAAGACAGCGCCAGCGCCATCCCCCTGCCACAGCCAGTCTGCTGAGCGTGGGAGGAGTGAGTCGCTGGCACATGTCGAAGGCCCTGCCCGGTCAGTCGCGCTGCTGGTTAGCCGCGGTACTTGGCAGTGAGGCCGATCAGGAAGTTGCGCAGGATCTGATCCCCGCAATCCTGATAGTGCTTGTGATCCTTGGAGCGGAACAGGGCGCTGAGCTCGGACTTGGAGAGGTTGAAGTCAGCGAGCTTGAGCGTGCCGAGCATATCCTCTTCCTTGAAGTTGAGACCGATGCGCAGCTTGCGCAGGATCATGTTGTTGTTGATCCGGTTCGGGATCACCTGGGGCGGTGCATCTTCGCGCACGCCGCGGCGGGCGATGATGAAACCGTCGAGGAACTGGCTCAGAGCCGAGTCGGGACAGGCGACATAGCCTGCCTCTTGCTCTTCACCTTCCGCCGCCTCTTTCATCAACCAGCTGTGCAGCTGGGCGTGAGTGACCGTCAGGTTGCCCTTGGCAAACATCTCGACCATCTGGTCGTTGCTGATGGTGAGGGCGTAGCGCAGACGGCGCAGAATATCGTTGTTGGTCATGCTGACTCCTGTGTAAACGGCGCAACTTTACCATCTGGCAGCCCTCGCGTCAGAAAAAGCGGGGCCGCTACAGTTCAGGTCAAACTCATCAAGCCTTGCCGAGATAGCGGGGCGCCTCCTGGCGCACCAGTTCCAGCGCATCTTGCAGCTCCAGCAGCTCGGGTTCCAGCTCGCTCACCGGCACGCCGTCACGCAGCTGTTGCTCCAGCTGGGAGAGCAGCCGTTGCAGCCCCGGCACGCCGGAATAGGCACAGCCGCCGTTGAGGCGATGGAGCTGGGCCAGCACCTCGCTATCTTCAATTTCGCCAGCCAGCGCGCTATCCAGCACCGGCTCGACCTCGTCGAAACTGGCCAGCAGCATGGTCAGCATCTCTCTGGCGAGATGCTCTTTCCCCGCCGCCTGCCGCACCGCCAGTGCCCAGTCGATCTGTTGGGCACCATTATTCTGGTGACGGCGATGGGCAAAGTCGGTGATGAGCTGGGCCAGCATGCTCTCGTCGATGGGCTTGGCCAGATAGTCGTCCATCCCCTGCCGGATCAGCCGCTCTCGCTCTCCGGGGATGGCGTGGGCGGTTACCGCCACGATCGGGGTGGTGGTATTGAGGGACTGGTTGCGGATCGCCTGGGTGGCACTGATGCCATCCATGATCGGCATCTGGATATCCATGAAGATGATGTCGAACGGCTGGCTCTGGGCCTGCTTGACCGCCTCCTTGCCGTTTTTGCACACCACCACCTGACTCACCATCTCCCTGAGCATGGCGGCGATCAGCTTGAGGTTGGCGGCGTTGTCATCCACCGCCAGCACCTTGATGGGCTGCAACTGGCGCGGCGCAGGCTGGGCGGGCAGCTTCTGGCGGCTCGATTCCGGCGAGAGCAGGGCGTGCAGCAGCTTGCGGTGGTTGACCGGTTTGGAGAGGCAGTGCTGGGCGCCATGGGCCAGCATCGCCTCATAGAGCGCCGGCTCGTGGCTGCTGAGCAGCACTATGGTGTTCTGCTGCTGGTCGCTCAGGCTGTCGAGACGGCCGATCACCTGCTGCGGCGTATGCAGGGGGCTGCTGCCGATGATCACCATCTCCTGCTCGCTCATCTCGGGCCAGGGATCATCGCTGGTCAGTGGGTGCACATCGAGGTGCCACTCCGCCAGCAGGGCGAGCAGAGAGGCTTGCGCGAAGGGGTCCGGCTCCAGCAGCCAGAGCCGTTTGTTGCGGATGCGATCCAGCGGCAGCTGATCGGTCTGGGGCAGGGGAGAGACCTCCAGATCCAGGCTGAAAGAGAAGACTGAGCCCTTGTCCAGCTCAGACTCGAAGCGGATCTGGCCACCCATCTGCTGCACCAGCTTCTGGGTGATGACCAGACCCAGTCCGGTGCCGCCATAACGGCGCGAGATGGAGGAGTCGGCCTGATTGAAAGCCTGGAACAGCTGGTGTTGCTGCTCTTGGGAGATGCCGATGCCGGTATCGCGGATCAGCACGTTGAGCCTCACCTTGCGGTTGCCGTTGCCAATCTGTTCGATATGCACATCCACGTTGCCCTGCTCGGTGAATTTGATGGCGTTACCGGTGAGGTTGGTCAGCACCTGTTGCAGGCGCATGGGGTCGCCGGTGAGGGTATCGGGGACATCCGCATCCACCCGCAGTGAGAGCTCCAGCTGCTTGTCGTGGGCGCTGGGGCCGAGCAGGTGCATGGTCTCGTTGAGGGTGTCGCGCAGGCTGAACGGGATATGCTCCAGCTGCAGCTTGCCAGCTTCCAGCTTCGAGAAGTCGAGGATGTCGTTGATGATGCCAAGCAGATTGCGCGCCGACTTCTCGATGGTCTGCATGTAGTCGGTCTGGCTCGGCGTGAGGCTGGTCTTGAGCAGCTGGCGGGTAAAACCGATGACCCCGTTGAGCGGGGTGCGCAGCTCGTGAGACATGTTGGCGAGGAACTCCGATTTGACCCTTGCCGCCTCCTGCGCCCGCTTCTTGGCCATGTCGAGCTCGACGTTCTGGATCTCGATCTGCTCCAGTGTCTCGCGCAAATCTGAGGTGGCCTGATCGATGTTCTGCTGCATCTCCTCGTGATATTCGGAGAGCGCCTTGGCCATGGCGTTGATGCCGTTTTTCAGCATATCCAGCTCGCCGGTCAGCTCGCCGCTGACCCGGGTATCGAGCCGCCCCTCCCTGATCTTGTGCACCGCCTGCACCATGTTGGTGATGGGCTGGGTCACGCTCTTGACCAAGCGGAAGCCAAACAGGGTACTGAAGGCCACCCCGATGAGCACCATGATCACCGCAAAGAAGGTGTCGCGGTATTGCAGCAGCATGGCCCTGTCGGTCGCCATCTGCATCGAGATGTAGCCGATCATCGGCGGCTCTACATCGCTGGGCAGCGGGAAGCCATCCAGACTGGTTTCAGCCTGGATCGGGGTGCGCAAAATGATGTCGTCCCCCTGAAACGTCACGCTGGTCAGATCCGGAATAGGCTCGCCATCGGGCAGTCTGAGTCGGGTGAAATCCCGGTGATAGTTCGAGGTGACGAACAGCTGGTTGTCTTGGGTGAAGACAGCGATGGACTTGATAAAGGGGGAGTTCTTGCGATGGGTCAGGCCAATCAGCCGCTTGAGGGATTCGCGACTGTGCTGTGTCATCCCGTATTCACTGGCGATCGCCAGCGGTTCGATAATGTTGATCCCCTGATCAATAAGGTTGTTTTCCAGCTGCTGGTAGCGGTGGAAGGTGAAGTAACCGGCCATCAGGCCGCCGATGATCAGGGTCGGCAGGATGGTGAAGGCGAGAACGCGTGCTCTCAGGCCATATTTGGTCATACGAACAGGCCACCAGTGAACAGGGTTGGCGATAGGGTTGATGGCAATGCACGGGCTCTGTGGCCGTATTTGGTCATACTATTATTCTTGTGGGACAATACCCGGCAGCAGATTCCACAATCATGACATAGCCACCTATAGGCACCAAGTTTTATGGCCCAGTTTTTCAAGCCCCAAAAGAAGTCCACCCAGCTCCAACGCATTGAATTTACGATAGACACCCTCGATCACCACTGCGTCGGTATCGGTCGCCATCAGGGCAAGGCGATCTTCGTCGAAGGGGCTCTGCCCGGCGAGACCGTCAAGGCGCGCATCACCGAAGAGAAAAAACAATATGGTCACGCCGCCTTGCAACAGGTGGTGACCCCGGCGGCCAATCGTATCGCTCCCTTCTGCGGCCACTATCGCGAGTGCGGCGGTTGCAGTGCCCAGCACATGTCGGTTGCCGATCAGCAAGCCGCCAAGGCGGCGGGACTGGTCAGCTTGTTCGAGCGGTTGGGCAACATCAAGGCGCCTGCACTGGAGCCGGTACTGACCGGTGAAGATCGTGCCTATCGCCGGGTCTGTCGTCTGGCCATCAAATTTGACAAGAACGGTCGCTGCACCCGGGTCGGTTTCCGCCGTCGCAACAGCAACGATCTGGTGGAGATCGACAGTTGCCCTGTGCTGGCCGAGCCGCTCTCTGCGCTGATTGCCCCGCTGCGTGAGTGCCTCAATCGTCTCAAGAGCCAGCGCGAGCTGGGCCATGCGGAGCTTATCCAGGCCGAGCAGGGGATCATGATGCTACTGCGCCACACTGGCCGTCCCAATGAGGCGGATCGCGCCCTGCTGGTGGAGTTTGCAAAAGCGCAGGGGATCGACCTCTATCTGCAGGCTGCCGATGATCGCATCGAAGCGCTGCAGCAACAATTTTCCCCATCCTACTCGCTGGATGGCCTGTCTCTTGCATTTGCCCCCGGTGATTTCATTCAGGTCAACGGCCCCATCAACCAGAGCATGGTTGAGCAGGCGCTGACATGGCTCGGGGCGAGCAAGGATGACAAGGTGCTCGATCTCTTCTGCGGTATCGGCAACTTCACCCTGCCGCTGGCCCGTCAGGCTCGCGAAGTGGTGGGTGTGGAAGGTGAACTGGCCATGGTGCAGCGGGCCGAAGAGAACGCCCGTCGCAACGGCATCACCAATGCCCGTTTCTACAAGGCCGACCTGAGCGATGACATAGTCGGCATGTCCTGGGCGCGGGAAGGGTTTGATCTGGTGCTGCTGGATCCGGCTCGCCCCGGCGCGCTGGAAGTGATGGGACACGTCGTGAAACTTTCACCCAAGCGGGTGGTCTACGTCTCCTGTAACCCGGTCACCCTGGCGCGTGACAGTCAGGTACTGGTGAAAGGGGGTTATCGTCTGGTGCGCCTCGGCATGCTCGACATGTTCCCTCACACCGGCCATCTGGAGTCCATGGCGCTGTTTGAACGGGAGTAAATGACTCATCAGCTCGGCGATGCCGGATAGGTCATCCGGCATGTTTGTTACTGTTTGAGCAGGTGTGTATATGAAGTAATCCTGCTCATCGGTACGGCGATGCGGATATGTAATCTGGCATGTCTGCGGCTGTTTGAGCTGGTGTGTATATGAAGTAATCCTGCTCATCAGTACGGCGATGCAAGTATGTAATCTGGCGTATCTGCGGCTGTTTGAGCTGATGTGATTGGGGTAATCTAGACCCTCGTCGTTCGGCAGGGCCTGTTGGCGCGCTCTATTGTCTTTCTGGACAATATGCCTTGAAAAGTGCGCTGGATATCCCCATTTGAGGCAATCTCATGAGGGGAGAAGGTGACAGCTTTCGGCCCGATAATTTAAAGGATTGATACCATGGTTGCGGTTCGCGATATTCATTTGAAAGACAACTTCACCCTGGAAGAGTGGGTCAGCTCGCTCTCCTTGAGTGACAGTGAAAAGGATCAGCTGCGAACCGTCTACCAGTATTGTCTGACGCTCGGTGACGAGGCGCTGACCAGCAAGCTGCTGGTGCGCGGCATCGAAATGGTGGGCATCCTGCAGATGCTCAGCATGGATATCGGTACCCTCAAAGCGGCCATCATCTACCCCTTCGTTGAAGCTGGTCTCATCAGCCAGGAGCGGATGGACGAGGACTTCGGCTCCAAGATCGCCAAGCTGGTGGAAGGGGTGCTGGAGATGGAGGCCATCCGCTCCCTGCAGACCCTCCATCGCAGCGAAACCTCGCCGGAGCAGGTCGACAACGTGCGTCGCATGTTGCTCGCCATGGTCGAGGATGTGCGCGCCGTGGTGATCAAGCTGGCGGAGCGGATCGCCTGCCTGCGGGAAGCGAAGACGGCAGATGAAGAGACCCGGGTGCTGATGGCCCAGGAGATCACCAACATTTATGCGCCGCTCGCCAACCGTCTGGGCATCGGCCAGCTCAAGTGGGAGCTGGAAGATCTCGCCTTCCGTTACCTGCATCCGGATACCTACAAGCAGATCGCCAAACAGCTCGATGAAAAGCGGCTCGATCGCGAGCGCTACATTCGCGAGTTTGTGCAATCCCTGCGTAATGGGTTGAAAGAGGCGGGAGTTGACGCCGAGGTTTACGGTCGGCCGAAACATATCTACAGCATCTGGCGCAAGATGCAGAAGAAGCACCTCGAATTCAACGAGTTGTTCGACGTGCGCGCGGTGCGGGTAGTGACCAAGCGGCTGCAGGATTGCTATGCGGCGCTCGGTATTGTGCATACCCAGTTCCACCACATTCCCCGCGAGTTTGACGACTATGTCGCCAACCCCAAACCGAACGGCTATCAGTCGATCCACACAGTCGTGGTGGGGCCCGAGGGCAAGACCGTCGAGATCCAGATCCGTACCGACCAGATGCATCAGGATGCCGAGCTCGGCGTCGCTGCACACTGGCGTTACAAGGAAGGGGCGCAGGCTGGCGGTAAGGCCAACACCTTCGAAGACAAGATCGAGTGGCTGCGCAAGCTGCTCGCCTGGCAGGAGGATCTCTCCGAGAGCGGTTCCCTGCTCGAGGATCTGCGCAGTCAGGTATTCGAGGACCGGGTCTACGTCTTTACTCCGAAAGGGGATGTGATCGACCTGCCTGCGGGCGCCACCCCGCTCGATTTTGCCTATCACGTCCACAGCATGATCGGTCACCGCTGCATCGGCGCCAAGATTGACGGCCGCATCGTGCCGTTCACCTACGCGCTGCAGACCGGCGATCAGGTAGAAGTGATTACCCAGAAAGAGCCGAACCCGAGCCGCGACTGGATGAACCCCAACTCCGGCTTCCTGCGCTCCAGCCGGGCGAGGGCCAAGGTGGCGACCTGGTTCAGAAAGCTGGATCGGGACAAGAATATCGTGGCGGGTCGCGAGCTGTTCGAGAAGGAGCTGGATCGCCACAACCTCAGCATGTCCAAGATCGACAAGGGCAACATGCTGCGCCGCTTTAATCTGGAGAGCACCGACGATCTGCTGGCCGGTATCGGCAGCGGCGATATCCGCATCAACCAGGTGCTCAACTATCTCGACACCTGCTACAACAAGCCGACGGCGGAAGAGGAAGATCGCCGCCTGCTGGAGAAGCTGGAGCAGAAGGCCAATGCGCCGATGCGCCACAAGCCCAAAGATCACATAGTGGTGGAAGGGGTCGGCAACCTGATGACCCATATCGCCCGCTGCTGTCAGCCGATCCCTGGGGACTCCATTCAGGGGTTCATTACCATGGGGCGCGGCGTCTCAATCCACCGGGAAGATTGCGAGCAGCTCAAGGAGCTGTCACGGCGCAATCCGGAGCGGCTGATCGATGCAGTGTGGGGGGAGAACTACTCCGGCGGCTACGGCCTCACCATCCGGATTATCTCCAACGATCGCTCCGGCCTGCTGCGCGATATCACCACAGTGCTGGCCAACGAGAAGATCAATGTGATGGGGGTGCGCTCGCGCTCCAACGTGCGCGAGCAAACCGCCGAGATCGACATGGAGCTGGAGATTTACAACATCAACGCCTTCAACCGGGCGTTGGCCAAGCTCAGTCAGCTCAACGACGTGATCAGCGCCAAGCGGCTTTGATAGCGAACCGACCGGCCCCAGTGGCCGGTCTGTATTTATGACCCTTTTTGAACAAATCGAAAGCGAATATCCCATGTCCCAACGTTATGACCTCTCCCAACTGCTCGACACGAGATTGCTCGACTGCGCGGCCTGATGTCGCTTCATCCCCATTTAACGAATCGAAAGTGAGTAGCCCATGTCCCAACGTTACGATCTGCCCCAACTGCTCGACATCATGGCTCGCCTGCGCGATCCGCAAAACGGCTGCCCCTGGGATCTGAAACAGGACTTCCAGACCATAGTGCCGCATACCCTGGAAGAGGCCTACGAGGTGGCCGATGCCATCGAGACCGAAGATTGGCAGGGGCTGAAAGGGGAGTTGGGGGATCTGCTGTTTCAGGTGGTGTTTTACGCCCAGCTGGGTAAAGAGCGGGGCTTGTTCGACTTCGCCGATATCGTCGACACGGTGAGCGAAAAGCTCATTCGCCGCCATCCCCACGTGTTTTCCGATGCAGATCTCTCCAACGAGCAGGCAGTAAAAGCGAACTGGGAGGCGGAAAAAGCCAAAGAGCGGGCGGCACTCGATCAAGAGAGCGTGCTGGATGACATTCCGCTCTCGCTGCCCGCCCTGACCCGCGCCGCCAAAATTCAGAAACGCTGCGCCACCGTCGGTTTTGACTGGAAGACGTTGGGGCCGGTGGTGGACAAGATCCACGAAGAGATCGACGAGGTGATGGAAGAGGCGCTGATGGCCGATGTGGACGAGGCGCGGGTGAGCGACGAGCTCGGCGATCTGCTGTTTGCCACCGTCAATCTGGTGCGTCATCTGGGTAAGGATCCGGAGCAGGTACTGCGGGGCGCCAACGCCAAGTTCGAACGTCGTTTTCGTCAGGTTGAGCAGTTTATCGCCGCAGAAGGCTTGAAAATGACCGATTGCACCCTCGAAAAGCTCGATGCCGCCTGGGATAAGGCGAAGGAAACCGAGCAAAGTTGATTTGGCGCAAGATGGGGGGGCGGTGAGCCTGATAGATTTTTGCTCATTGTTTGGGAGAGGGGTTTTTGGTATACTGTTTCCCCGTCCTGCTTCATCCCCGAAGCACCCCTTAAAATTCCCTAAACTTCTTTCAGGTTCAGCATGACGACCAAATATATTTTTGTTACTGGTGGCGTTGTTTCATCCCTCGGCAAAGGCATTGCCGCAGCTTCTCTGGCAGCCATTCTGGAAGCCCGTGGTCTGGATGTGACCATCATGAAACTGGACCCGTACATCAACGTGGATCCGGGCACCATGAGCCCGACCCAGCATGGTGAAGTGTTCGTAACCGAGGACGGGGCCGAAACCGATCTGGATTTGGGCCACTACGAGCGTTTCATCCGCACCAAGATGACCCGTCGCAACAACTTTACCACCGGCCGTATCTACGCCGACGTACTGCGTAAAGAGCGTCGTGGTGACTATCTGGGCGCCACCATTCAGGTTATCCCGCACATCACCAACGCCATCAAGGAGCGGGTGATTGCCGGTGCCGAAGGCCATCAGGTCGCCATCGTCGAAGTGGGCGGTACCGTAGGTGACATCGAGTCCCTGCCGTTCCTCGAAGCCATTCGTCAGCTGGCTGCCGAAGTGGGCCGCAACAACGCCATGTTCATGCACCTGACGCTGGTTCCTTACCTGGCTGCTGCCGGTGAAGTGAAGACCAAGCCGACCCAGCACTCTGTCAAAGAGCTGCTCTCCATCGGTATCCAGCCGGATGTGCTGATCTGCCGCTCCGACCGTGCCATTCCGGCCAACGAGCGCGCCAAGATCGCCCTGTTCTGCAACGTGCCCGAGCGCGCCGTCATCTCCATGAAAGACGTCGACTCCATCTACAAGATCCCGGCACTGCTCAAGTCCCAGAATCTGGATTCCTACTTCACCGAGCGTTTCGGTCTGGAGTGCAAAGAGGCTGACTTGTCCGAGTGGGAACAGGTTATTTACGAAGAGGCCAACCCGACTGGTGAAGTGACCATCGGTATGGTCGGCAAATACGTCTCCCTGCCGGACGCTTACAAGTCCGTCAACGAGGCGCTCAAGCACGGTGGTCTCAAGACCCGTCACTCCGTCAACATCAAGTACATCGACTCCCAGGATATCGAGACCCGTGGCGCCGAGCTGCTGGAAGGTCTGGACGCAATCCTGGTGCCGGGTGGCTTCGGTGAGCGCGGTGTGGAAGGCAAAATTCTGGCTGCCCAGTATGCCCGCGAGAACAAGATCCCCTACCTGGGTATCTGCCTCGGCATGCAGGTTGCCATGATCGAATTTGCTCGCAACGTGGCGGGCATGGAAGGGGCTCACTCCTCCGAGTTCAAGAAAGATTGCGCATACCCGGTCGTCGGCCTCATCACCGAGTGGGTGGATGAAGAAGGCAACGTCGAGACCCGTACCGAGAAGTCCGATCTGGGCGGTACCATGCGTCTGGGTTCCCAGCTCTGCCACTTGGTCGAAGATTCCAAAGTGCGTCAGATGTACGGCAGCCCGACCATTTACGAGCGTCACCGTCACCGTTACGAAGTCAACAACAAGCTGCTGCCGCAGATTGAAGCAGCAGGTCTGAAAGTGACCGGTCTCTCCGCCGACAAGAAGTTGGTGGAAATCATCGAGATCCCGGATCACCCCTGGTTCGTGGCTGCGCAGTTCCACCCGGAGTTCACCTCTACTCCTCGTGATGGCCACGCTCTGTTCGCCGGTTTTGTGAAGGCGGCAGGCGAGTATCAGAAGCGTAATTTGAAGTAATTGAAAATAAATGCGGTTGGGGCCTGTGCCACAGCCGCTTTTTTTGGCATATTTTTGTTGTTTTTTTACGAAACCTGAGGAAATACACATGTCCAAGATCGTTAAAGTGATCGGTCGTGAAATCATCGACTCCCGTGGTAACCCGACCGTTGAGGCCGAAGTTCACCTGGAAGGTGGTTTTGTTGGTATGGCAGCCGCTCCGTCTGGCGCGTCTACCGGTTCCCGCGAAGCGCTGGAACTGCGTGACGGCGACAAGAGCCGTTTCCTGGGTAAAGGCGTGCTGAAAGCCCTCGAAGCCGTAAACGGCCCGATCGCGCAAGCTCTGCTGGGTAAAGATGCCAAGGACCAGGCCGCTGTTGACCAGATCATGATCGACCTCGACGGCACCGAGAACAAATCCAAGTTTGGCGCCAACGCCATCCTGGCTGTTTCCCTGGCTAACGCCAAAGCTGCCGCTGCTGCCAAAGGCATGCCGCTGTACGCCCACATCGCCGAGCTGAACGGCACCCCGGGTGTTTACTCCATGCCGCTGCCGATGATGAACATCATCAACGGTGGTGAGCACGCCGACAACAACGTCGACATCCAGGAGTTCATGATCCAGCCGGTTGGCGCCAAGACCCTGAAAGAAGCCGTTCGCATGGGCGCTGAAGTGTTCCACAACCTGGCCAAAGTGCTGAAGTCCAAGGGCTACAACACTGCAGTCGGTGACGAAGGTGGTTTCGCTCCGAACCTGAAATCCAACGCCGAAGCGCTGGAAGTTATTGCTGAAGCCGTTGCCGCTGCCGGTTACAAACTGGGCACCGACATCACCCTGGCTATGGACTGCGCTGCTTCCGAGTTCTACGACGCAGAGAAGAAAGAGTACAACCTGAAAGGCGAAGGTCGCATCTTCTCCTCCAACGGTTTCTCCGACTTCCTGGCTGATCTGACCGCCAAGTTCCCGATCGTCTCCATCGAAGATGGCCTGGACGAATCTGACTGGGAAGGTTTCGCCTACCAGACTGCTGAACTGGGCAAGAAAATCCAGATCGTGGGTGACGACCTGTTCGTAACCAACACCAAGATCCTGAAGCGCGGTATCGACAACGGCATCGCCAACTCCATCCTGATCAAGTTCAACCAGATCGGTTCCCTGACCGAGACTCTGGCTGCCATCAAGATGGCCAAAGACGCTGGCTACACTGCCGTCATCTCCCACCGCTCCGGTGAGACCGAAGATGCGACCATCGCCGACCTGGCTGTTGGTACCGCTGCTGGCCAGATCAAGACCGGTTCCATGAGCCGTTCTGACCGTGTTGCCAAGTACAACCAGCTGATCCGTATCGAAGAAGCTCTGGGTGCCAAAGCTCCTTTCCGCGGTCTGAAAGAAGTTAAAAACCAGGCTTAATTTGCTGGTTTGCCAGCCTCGGCTGGAATGAAAAAAACCGGAACCCAAGGGTTCCGGTTTTTTTATGCCTGCTCCTTGCTGCAACGCCCTGCGAGGCGAGGGCGTAGTGCCTCTGGTCTCGGGTCAGATAAAGGGGAGCATGCGCTGATAGCGCCCTGCATACGCCTTGAAGCCCAGCTTTTCAAACAGGGCGATAGAGCGGACGTTATCTGCATCGATATCTGCGGTGAGGCAGGTGACCCCCAGTGTGGTGGCGTGGGCGAACAGCAATCCCAGCGCTTCCGACATAAACCCTCTGCGCCAATAGGCCGCATTGAGCAGGCAACCTACCTCGCAGCAATGGCCCGCCTCGCTGAAACTGTGCAGGCCGCAGGTGCCGATAACCTTGTTGCCCTCCCGCTCGACAATCGCCCACTCCAGCGACTCACCGGTTTGCTCCAGCCGCACCATACTCGCCATCATCTGCGCCACCATGGCGGGGGAGCTAAAGCAGGGATCAGAGGCAAACTCCATGGTCAGTGGATTGCCATAAATCTCGAACAGATCGGCGGCATCCTGCGGGCTAATTGTGCGCAGTACAATCCGTGATCCGGTTAAGTCTGGCTTCATTTATCTCCTTGGTGGGGGTTATGCCAGCAAAGCTAAGGTGAAAAATGAGACTGCGTGAAAGTCGGTCTCTGAAGGCAATTGGTGCTATCACGACATATTGTGACCGCGAATGTCCGATTACGCTTCGCTAATCGAACCTTGTATCTTGCTTGCGTGATGATTAGCTCTCATCACATGAGGCTGAGGAAGCCAGAATCGAACCTTAAGGAGCTAAACCTTGTGCCGTAGATATGGCCCTCATCCTCACCTCATCGCCAAACCTGACACTGAACGGTAGCCAAGGGCTCAGACCCTGTATGTACAAGGCAAGTGGGAGATTTGGTCATTAACATGAGGAATTTGCCATGCACTATCTCGGTATTGATGTGGCTAAGGCCAAGTTGGATTGCTGTCTATTGCTTGAGCTCCAGAGTTGCAAGCGCAAGACAAAGTCCTTTTCCAACAACAACTCTGGTTTTACCGAGTTAGTCCATTGGCTTGATAAACAACGGATCTCGGCTTCTGATACCCATGCGGTAATGGAAGGCTCTGGTGTTTATCACGAACGAGCCGCCATCTCACTACATGAGGCGGGGATGCAGGTATCGATCATCAATCCCGCACAGGCTCGCGATTTTGCCAAAGGATTAGCTATTCGAAGTAAAACAGATGGGCTCGATAGCTTGGTGCTGGCTCGCTACGGTGCATTAGTCCAGCCCGCCATTTGGATACCCCCAACGCCGCAAGCTCGAGCCCTGCAAGCCTTGCTGTCTCGAGTTGATGCGGTCCAGCAAGACCTGTTGCGCGAGCAAAATCGGCAAGAAAAAGCCGACGCAACAGATACGCCAGAGCTGATCCGCCAGTCACTGGCTGACTCAATTATGTTCCTGCAAACGCAGCTCAAAAAGCTTCAGCAAGACATAGATGACCACGTTAATCGTCATCCGGAACTTCGAGACGATGCCGCACTACTTGTCACGATTCCGGGCATTGGGATAAAAACAAGCCAGCACCTTTTGTCGGTCATACACCTCCACCACTTCCATACCGCTGAACGCCTCGCGGCCTACTTGGGCGTGGTACCAATACAGCGGCCTCTGTACTTGGCAGGCCGAAGCTATCCAAGACAGAGGGAGGGAGCAAGGTCAGGATCGCCATCCTCCATGACGGCGCTACTGACCCGCTCCACTCTCCGCGGCGGCTTGCAGGGTTAAAATACCGTGCTCGTCGTGGCGAAGGTGGCTGGTGCCTGACCGATGCCATACACCATCTTTGACAATAGCTTCTCTTTGTCACGACTCCCTTCAGGTTCTCCAAGGCAGAAAGAGTCATTGCTATCTATTTCCTGATTACTTATGTGCGGCTATTTCTGATACGGCAGCGCTGCACCGGACCTCATAAATGGAGGGTGTTCCAAATTTAAGTACCAAGGTAATATCACCTATGCAGGCTCACTCCATCACGGGCTTGATTGACAGGCTGTGGACCAGGAGAAAGCAGAGAGCATGAAGATTGTTAGCCGGTTTTGCCACTGGTTACCCCTCCTGACGATCTGGTTCTCCTCTGTCGCCGTCTGTCGTCCCCTGGCGCCGCTACCGATCGTGACAACCCCCTATCCCCCCTATCAGATGGAGATCGCGGGACACGCGGCAGGCATCTCCACCGAGATAGTCCAGGCAATCATGGCCGAGGCCGGTATCGACTACCGGATCCAGTTCTATCCCTGGAATCGTGCCTATCTGCTGGCCCAACAGCAGGCCCCTACCCTGATCTATAACCTCGGCCGCACCAGGGAGCGGGAGACCCAATTTCAGTGGATAGGTGCCATCACTCCCCATATTGTTTATCTGTGGCGACGGGCTGATCGTGAGGATATCCAGCTCACGCACCTGGGCGATGCTGCTCGCTACCGGATTGGCGTGCTCAAGAATGATATCAAGCGCAGCTACCTGCTGACACAGCATATCCCGGACAGCCAGTTACCCTTGGTACCCAGAGATGAGCAGAATGTGTACAAACTGATACGGGGACGTATCGATCTGATGCCCTATGACGAGGGGGCCTTCATCTACCTCCTCAATAATCTCGGCTATCGCAGAGAGCTGTTCAGCAAGGCATTCTGGCTGAAAGATATCTCCGGCGATCTCTATCTGGCCGCCAGCCTGTCGACCCCTCCTGCGCTGGTCAAGCGTCTGCAACTGGGTTGGAAAAAAGTCAGGGAGAAGGGCCTCTATCACCAGATACTGGCGCGCCATCATCTGGTTGTGCCTCATAGAGAAACATCCCCCTGATGACAGCACCAATTAGGACAATGAGGACACCTACCTTTTGGAGCACTCCGCTTTCTTGCTAAAACCGAATCTCCACCGACTCCGCACTGCGTTTTGCCTTACCGTGATAAACCGCTTCGATATTATTGCCGTCCGGATCGAGGACAAAGGCGGCGTAGTAGCCGGGGTGGTAATTGCGCTCGCCGGGAGTTCCGTTGTCTTTGCCGCCGTTAGCCAATGCGGCCTGATAAAAACGATCCACCATGGCGCGATCTTTTGCCTGAAAGGCGAGATGGTGGCGACCGGTCAACACCCCCAGCGCGGCGGGGCTATCGACAGCGGTGACAAACAGTTCGTCTGCCCAGAAGTAGCCCTCACCTGTGCCGACCAGCGGAATATCGAGGGTGGTGAGAATGGCCGTATAAAAGCGCTGGCTGACGACCAGATCTTTGACCACCAGCTGGATATGGTCGATCAAGCGACCACGATGCAGGGTTTGTGTTTCCATACACCACCTTGATTTGAATGGTTTGAGTAGGTCATCGGCTTGCCGGTTGCCTGGCTTTGACAAAAAGGGGCTGGGCAAGATTTGGCATGGCTACCGCCCCTGAATTTTAGCCTCCAGTCTGCTGCCTTTTTACCTGCGAGATAGCTGGCATGGCTCATGAGAGACTCCGACGAGGCGTGTGTTGCCAATTGGCTATATTAGCGGCGGGCGTGCTGAGGGAAAGGGGCTGATGGCCAATTCCTGAGCAAGCTCAACAAATTGATTGATAAAGCGGTCGAGTTGGCAGCTGGCGGGATGGTGCAAGCCTTGGGTGGGAGGCTAATGTGGGCGGGGAGTGGTGCAGAGGGCGCAGCTTGCTGTTGCTCGCCGCTGGTTGGTTATCCGATTTCTAAGAAGCGGAGCGGCAGTGCCGCTCCGTATCAGGCTCAACCCTTGGTCGGATTTTCCATGCAGGTGAGGGTTGGCTGGCCGTAACGCTCCAGCGTGGCGTCGTCCCCTTTGGTGAAGAAGGTGAGATTTTGCCCTTCATAACGGGCACCGCTGGCGCTGGGGGTTTCATAGGCGAGCACTTGTTGCTGCTTGTCGCCCTCGCTCAGGTTGATCACCGCGGCGGGCAGTTTGGCATCGTTATAGAAGTAGGTAGAGAGAGTGACGTTCTTGCCGCACTGGTAGTTGACCGGTGCCGGCACCATCAGCTGGCCGCCGCTGATCTGCAGTTCGGTGATCCGCAGCAGGTAGTTATCCTCCACACACTGGCGCAGATCCTGCCCCTTCCAGCAGTCGTTGCGACCCTTGATCCAGCCGCGCTGCATGGCACGCTCGGTCTTGAGCTGTTCGGGAGAGAGCGCAGCAATCGCCTTGGGATAGAGGGCCGCCAGTTCGTTATCAAGGGCGGCCAGTCCGGCATCCTTGCAGATCAGGGTTTCGGCCGACCCGGAGGCTTTGGTGCAGTCAAAGGAGGGGGTTGCGGCGCTGGCCAGCAGAGGGGCAAACAGCAGGGTGGCAAGCAAGGTCTTGTTCATCGATAGATTCCAGCAATGAGGAGTGCATATCTGCCTACTACAGCACACTCTACAGGGCAATGCAGCAGGGACGCCGAGCGCACTTGCACTGCTAAATGGCTGCCAAACGGAAAAAACCGACACTCCTGGCCGGAATGTCGGGTTTTTTGTTGCCGCGATAAAGGGGGAGGCGGGTTGCCCGGTCGATCAGGCCAGCGCCAGTTGCTGACTGCGGGCGCGCCACAGCCGCTCGTGGAAGAAGAACACCACGGTATTGATGGCCGGTTCGATCATCGCCATCACACCGCCGGTGAGCAGCTCGCCGCTCAGCAGGAAGGCCACCCCGAAGGCCACCGAGAAGTGGACCACCGCGAAGCTGCTGGTCTTGGCCTGCAGGCTGTGATTTGGCTTGAGCTTATGCCAGCCAAGGTCATGAAAGTAGAAGGCGACCGTGTTGACGGCGGGCTCGATCAGGGCGATCAGGCTGGCGGTCAGCAGCTCACCGGTCAGCAGGTAGGCCACGGTAAAGGCGACACCGAAGTGCAGGATGGCAAAGCTGATGGTCTTTTTCATGATGGCGGCTCCCTCTGTTGATGATGAGAGTATCTGCCAAAATGAGATTAAATGAAAACTATTCTCATCTATTACCCGGATAGGGAAAACCTATCAAAGGAAAAGTGCCTCCGCACTGCCGTGAGGCAGGCTCGCGGTGTGCCAGCATTTCGGGCAGGCCGGATAAAAACAGGAAGCCCCGTGACGGGGCTTCGCTTTTCTGTCTATCGGGGCACAGGGCGCTATTACTACTCTGAGACCTTGTTGAGCCACTCGACCCTGTACAGAAGACCTTGGACACCCATCTTTTGGGTTCGGGCTATGCTACGCCTTGCTCCAAAAGGTGGGTGTCCCAGATTTGTTGTTCACAAGGGGATCTTCCGATCCTTGGTGATGTATTGGCGGGGATATTCGCGATTGTCCGAATACGCTGCGCTATTCGAACCTACGGGCTTAATCAGTGAATGACAGAACCGCCTCCGTGTCAGTAAACTCTGCTATCGAGATGGTGGTTGCGAGCATTTTTGGTCACTCAAGATTTATACAAACTTGATTGTGCCATGCAGACATGTTCGGCCATTTTTCATTAGAGCTTCCATTATGAGACCAATAGATGACTTCTCCTGTTTTTGATATGCAGAAATAGTCACCATTATCTTCAATGAAAGGCAATAAATCTCTCGGTACACCTATAATTTCCCAAGCTGTTCTAGCCATTTCAAAAATATCAAGGTGGCCTGCGCCGGGCAGAATAATTGCTGCTTCAAAAATTGCGTTTGCGACATCACTACCAGATTTTAAAAAGCATCGATAGTCATTGTGAAATGTGATACCTAGTTTTCTCTCTGCAATAGTTATTTCATCATCTGTCGGGATTCTAAATGGGTCGTTTTGCATAAAACTATTCCAAAGCATTAATTGTTGGGGTGACTGTTGTATAGTATAGGGTTTGGAAAGATAAGTTGGATTAAATGATTACATGTTCTAAGAATGCTGCAAGTTTATAAGCTCTATCCAGATGAAAATCAAGTTGCGGGTCATCTATTTGGTGGTCATCAATAATTCTGAAGTCCATAAATAGCTTGTGTTTTATTTTATGGTAATGGGGCTTGTTTTTGTTTTTTATTATATTTAAGGCTCCGCGTACTTCGCTATATATTACTCTGTCTTTGTTGAGGTAATCATCTATTACCCTCAGTTCATTGAGTAGTTCAGTTTCGATAGATTCAATTGTCATAGGTGCTTTATGGCCTATTATTCGCCATTTTGTCGTTGGTGGAGGGTAATCAGGTTTTCATATGCAAAGTCTCGCCAGACGTAGGTGCCACCGCCATGCTCAATGAAGGCACTATAAGCGCCGCAGCCAATATCCCCGCATTCTGGGCAAATATATAGAAGAATTCTTCCCGACTCTGAGTCTGGAGATGCCGCACACGTGAACCGCTCTACTGCTTGCGCGTTTTGCTTGGGGAAGCCGTGTACCAAGCAACCCATAAAGTCAGCGTGGCCACCATCAATCTTTACGATGGTGGAAAGAAGTGATGTGCCATTAACGGTGAAATCAACCGAGCGTCGCTCCTGAGTTGTGGCTCCGCCGGAATTTGTTCCAGGCCGAAACAGGATTTTGTGTGATAACACGTCCATGCTAGTGCTCTCTAACGTTTGACGTGAGGGGCCGCCGTAGCGGCGCGAAGGGAACCCACAAGCGCAGCTTGTGGGCGGTCCCTCTCGACGGAATGGTTAGGGCTATTTTTCAAGTAAGGCACGGTAGTAATCTGCGACGTTATTTTCCGGCCCTTGCATGATGCGATTGAGCGCACGCCCCCAAGGCCAGAAGTTAACACCTGACTTGGTTTTGAGCCCTGGAAATTTTTGCCCATTCAAACTGACGATGCCCCACTCCCCACCGTGATTGCGACGGTAGACCTCGCCGATGTAACTGCCATAGCCTTTAGCAAATGACATGGCTTGCTCTTCAGTGGGACGCGGTTTCGTGGTGATGAATGAGGAGTGCATCAACGCCAATGCCTTCTCTACGTTTGGGATACTTGCATCAGACCAATCAAGGGTGATGCCAAATTGGTTCTTCGCCATATCCACGGCATCTTGCGCATATGCCTCGGCCACCTTTTGAACATTGGCGTCGGGCGTGAAAGTCGGTTTTGTTTCCGCCAAGGCAGGCTCCACGATTGAAAGAAGCGAAAGACAAAAGGCAAGCAGAGTGTTACGCATGCAGATAGCCCTAACAGTGATTAGATGGAAGGCGGCATTAATCCGTTAGCAGAGAATTCCATATAACCCCGTAACATTCTTACCACCGAAAAGTAAAAATTACCATTAAATCATGATGTTATAAACTTTCCTCTCGTGTTGGACGTATTCGCTTGACTTCCTCTTTTTGCGCCACCGCCACTACTGTGTGAAAAGTCAGTACTCAGCGCAGTCTTGGAAAGCGCCGCCAAATCACGCTTGCGTGAACAGGTCAGAAATGAAAATGAGGTCGTCAACATTTGGAGTGGGTCGTAGGAAACTATCGCTTATCCATTCCATCTGGCATCGCTACCGCCCCTGAATTACAGCTTCCAGTCTGCTGCTTTTAACCAATGGGGTGTGGCAGGCATGGCTCATGGGGTGACTCCGACGAGGCTTTTGTTGCCAATTGGCTATATTACCGGCTCATTGGCCAAGGGAAAGGGGGATGCGGGGAGTTTCTGAGCCAGATCAAGCAATTAATAAATCGCGACCGGTTGGCGCAGCGAGTGGAAAGTGCGACCACTGTGTTGCTGGATAAAAAGTGTTGGCGGGTAGCCGTGTCGGTGGGCAAAAGCGGTGGCGGGTAAAAAACAAGAAGCCCCTGAACGGGGCTTCTCTTTGGCGGCATAGCCACTGTGAACGGCTTGGGTGACCTACTCGCAGGCGCCTTGGCCGGGCGCCGGAGCGAGCTGGTGCAGGCTTACTCTTCGGCCTTGTTGAGCCACTCCACCTTGTACTGGGCGCCGGCGCCCTGCGCCAGCTTGGCACACAGCGGTTTGAGGAAGGCTTCAATCTGCTCGTCCAGCATCCAGGGCGGGCTGATGATCAGCATCCCTGAGCCGTTCATGCCCCAGTCGGCAGTCTGACCGGCCACTTCCAGCTCGGCCACCAGCACGTTACCGAAGTTCTCGCGCTTGATGGCGCGCAGCATGTCGCGGGATTTGTCCGCCTCTTGCCCGAGGATCGGATACCAGAGGGCGTAAATGCCGGTCGCCCAGCGTTTTTGCGCCTTTTTCAGGGTATCGACCACGGCGAAGTAATCTTCTTTGAGCTCATAGGGCGGGTCGATCAGCACCAGCCCGCGGCGCGGGGTGGGCGGCAGCAGGGCGATCAGCCCCTCGAAGCCGTCACGGTGGTGCACGGCCACGCGCGGGTCGTAACCCATGTTGGCACGCAGGTCTTCCACCTCGTTGTTGTGCAGCTCCATCAGCGCCAGCTTGTCCTGTTCGCGGGTGAGGCGGCGGGAGAGCTCCGGCGAGCCGGGGTAGTAGTGCAACTCGCCGTTCTGATTCATCTCCTCGATGACGCCGAGATAGGGGGCCATGGCAGACCACTGGGCCCGCCCGTCCCACAGGCGGCCGATGCCGTCGGCATACTCCGCCTTCTTCTGGGACCAGTCGCCGCGCAGGTCGTAGAGACCGCCACCGGCATGGGTGTCCAGCACGATGAAGGGTTTCTCCTTCTTCTTGAGGGACTCGATGATCAGGGCCTGAACGGCATGTTTCAGCACGTCGGCATGGTTGCCGGCGTGAAAGGCGTGGCGGTAGCTCAGCATATTAGATCTCTGAGGGGGCCCTGCTGGGCACCCAGTAACGATAGATAGTTCAACAAGTTGCGGCTGTTGCCGCGAAACAGGGAGAGGCTGCGCAGGGTTTGCAGCAGCACCCCCTGCTGGAGCCGTTCCAGCTCCAGCTCGTGGGCCAGCATGGCCTGATATTCGGATTCACCGAGCCGCCCCTTGGCGTTTTTGCGCAGGGAGCGCCAGGGGGTCAGCACGGCTTCGGTTTGCAGCAGGGCAGGCTGCAGGTCGAGCAGGTCGACCGGGATCCCGAGCTCATCGAGGCGATGCAGCAGCAGGGCCAGATTGACGTTGCCCCCCAGCTCCTGCACGGTGAGCCAGTCATGAATGCGGGCGCCGTAAACCTCGCCGCTCCAGTGCCAGAAGCCGCGCGGGGAGGGGAGTTCATCGGCAGCGACCCGCTCCGGGGCCATCAGCATTTCGTCACGCAAGGAATTCCTGCTCCATGGTTTCCAGCTCTTCACAGAGGCTCATCCACTCCATCTCGACGTTCTCCAGCTCCTCCTTGATGGGGCCCTGGGACTTGAGCAGCTCGGAGAGCTTCTGCTTAGCGCTTTCTTCGTAGATGGCCGGATCGGCCAGCTGGCTCTCGATGTCGCCGAGCTTGCCTTGCAGCTTCTCCATGCTCGCTTCGAGTTTTTCGAGCTTCTGGCGCAGGGGGCGGGTCGCTTGCCGAAATTCCGCCTCGCGCCGTTTCTGATCCTTGCGCGCTACTGCCGAGTTGGCAGAGACCGGGCCATCCGCCGGTTTGGCGTTGGCCTCTTTCTCCTGCTCGCCGAGCCACTTGTGATAGTCGTCCAGATCGCCGTCGAACGGCTCGACCCGGCCACCGTGTACCAGATAGAAGTCGTCGGTGGTGGTGCGCAGCAGGTGGCGATCGTGTGATACCACTACCATGGCCCCTTCGAAGCCTTGCAGCGCCATGGTCAGGGCGTGGCGCATCTCCAGATCCAGGTGGTTGGTCGGTTCATCGAGCAGCAAGAGGTTGGGCTTTTGCCAGGTGATCAGCGCCAGCACCAGCCGCGCTTTTTCGCCACCGGAGAAGGGGGCTACCTTGTCGAGCGCCTTGTCACCGTGAAAACCGAAGCTGCCCAGATAGTTGCGCAGCTCCTGCTCGGTCTTGTCCGGCGCGAGGCGGGCCAGATGATCGAGCGGGGAATCATCGAGACGCAGGGTCTCCAGCTGATGCTGGGCGAAGTAGCCGATGCTCACCCCGGCGCTCACTTCGAGCTTGCCGGAGAGCGGCGGGTTGGAGCCCGACAGCATCTTGATAAAGGTTGATTTACCGGCGCCGTTGCGACCGAGCAGACCGATGCGCGAGCCCGGTACCAGATTGAGTTTGATCTTCTCCAGGATCACCTTGTCGCCGTAACCGGCGCTGAGGTTCTCCATGGCGATCAGCGGGGTCGGCAGGGCCGACGGCTCGCGAAACTCGAAGCTGAACTCGGAGTCGGCGTGGGCGGGCAGGATCTTCTCCATCCGCTCCATCGCTTTCAGGCGGCTCTGGGCCTGACGGGCCTTGGAGGCCTTGTAGCGGAAGCGATCCACATACGCCTGCATGTGGGACATCTCCCGCTGCTGTTTCTCGTACATCGACTGCTGCTGGGCCAGATGTTCGGCGCGCTGCAGTTCGAAGTCGGAGTAGCCGCCGGTGTATTCGTTGAGCTTGCCGTTCTCGATATGGATGATGCGGTTGATGACCGAATCGAGGAAATCGCGGTCGTGAGAGATCAGCACCAGCGTGCCCTGATAGCCCTTGAGCCACTTCTCCAGCCAGATCACCGCATCGAGATCCAGGTGGTTGGTCGGTTCATCGAGCAGCAGCAGATCGGAGCGGCAGAGCAGCGCCTGAGCGAGGTTTAAGCGCATGCGCCAGCCACCGGAGAAGCTGCGCACCGGCGAGCCGAGCTGCTCGTCGCTGAAACCGAGGCCGTGCAGCAGCTCGGCGGCGCGGGCGCGAATGCTGTAGGCGCCGATGGTATCGAGGCGACCGTGCAGCTCGGCCACCAGCAGACCATTGTCATCCTGCTCGGCTTGCACCAGCTGGGCTTCCAGCGAGCGGAACTCCTTGTCGCCGTCGATCACGTACTCGAGCGCGGAGCAGTCGAGCGCCGGGGTCTCCTGCGCCACGCCTGCAATCTGCCAGCCAGCGGGCAGGCTGAAGGTACCGCTGTCGATGGCCAGCTCGCCCCGTACCAGTGCAAAAAAGGTGGACTTGCCACAGCCGTTTTTGCCCACCAGACCCACTTTGTGGCCGGGGTGAATGGTGGCGGAGGCGTTGTCCAGCAGCTTGCGGCCGCCGCGGATCAGTTCGATTTGACTGGCAACTATCATGGGTGGGATCTGCTTGCTCAAAATGGAGGAGAAAAACTGGCGCGGATCTTACGTGAAATGACGCTGATTTGCACTGTAGCGAAGGGCTGGCCACTGGCTGGCGCTGCAAAAACATGCCATAACAGAGAAACCAGTTTGGTTACGGGAGGTTAGTATGCATATCAGGGATATTATGACGACCCGGGTCGCCACCGTTTCAATGGATGATCGACTCCGAGTCATCAGGGATATCTTCGAGCAGGCACACTTTCGCCACCTGCTGGTGCTGGAAGAGGAGGCGCTGGTGGGGGTCATCTCGGATCGGGATCTGTTCCGCGCCATCAGCCCCTATCTCGACTCCGAAGCCGAGATGAGCCGCGATACCGAAACCCTCAACAAGCGGGCCCACCAGATCATGAGTCGTCAGCTCGTCACCATCGCACCCCATCTCACCGTGCGCGATGGCGTCAAGCTGATGCTGGAGAAGGGGGTCTCCTGCCTGCCGGTACTGGAGAATGGCGTCCTGGTCGGCATCATTAGCTGGAAAGATTTTCTGAAAGTGGCGCTGGAGAGTGACGCGCTGGTTTGAGTCCAACGCTCATCGCCATCAGCTGACAGACAACAAATAGAGAACAAATATAGAGAGAGGGGAGCCAAGGCTCCCCTCTCTCTATATTGGCTTTGCCGACAATGCCGATTGGTACGCCGCCAGCATCATCACGGCTCGGGCTGCCCTGCGACAAGACAGGAGGGGCCGCTGCCGGAGAGGTGCGGCTGAAGATGAGTGCGGATCTCCTGCAGGGTGCGCTGGTACTGCTGGGCATGCTGATCGAGAAACGCGGGGCTGTGCTTGAGGCGCCGCTCCAGGGTATCGACCAGCAGCGCCACCCTGGGGGCCGCCATACCCGCAGGCCAGCAGTGTTGCAGCAGCTCCAGCAGTTGCCAGGCATCGCCCGGCAGGGCGGGGAACTCCTCCAGCAGCTGCAAGCCCGCTTGCAGGGCTGTCTGATACTGGCTGGCCTGCATCGACTTGTGGCGCAGCTGGCGCAGTTCGCTCAGCCGTTGTTCTCTCGCCGTCAGGCGCTGGCCCAGCTCAGCCACCAGATGGTGGAACAGCTGGCGGGTGAGCGGGTGGGGCGCCACCCTGACGCGGTATTGGGTCAGCTGGGTCAGGTAACGCTGGGCGTGGTGGGGCAGGCCGCAGAACTGGCTGACCGCAAAGCCGAGCAGCAGGGTGAGGTGGTTGTCGCGCCCCTCATCCGGCTGGTGGTGGGCAATCAGGATCAGCGCCTCGTCAAAGCGGTACTCCAATCCCTTCATCAATGCCTCCAGCAGCTCATATTCGTGGGGTTGCAGGTGGACGGTGCGTTTGAGGTGCTCCCACTCCTGTTGCAGGGAGCGGATCCGGTTGCTGGAGGGGGCGCGCCACAGCACCGCCAGACTGGCATTGAGCATGAAGCTGTCGATGGCGAGCCGGACGCGCTGCTCGCCGAAGTGGCGCAGGGTCAGGCTGTTGGCCTGCTCCAGCACCTTCTCCTCATCTTGCAGGATCAGCCCGAGCAACATCGCCAGCTGATGCCAGCGTGGCTGATGGGGGCGGATCCGCAGCAGCTCTCCCATGGTCTCCCAGGCCGCCAACCAGTGATGCTGATGCAGCTGGCTGGCGAGTTGCAGCTCCAGTCGGGTGGCCATCGAGACGCTGGCCTGATGGCGCTGCAAGTCGGTCTGGGCGCTCTGCAATTTGCCGAGCCCCAGCATGGCGTAGAAGAGCCCGGCCCTTGGCCAGCTCGCCTGATACTCGTTGGCACAGAGGGCATAGTGCTGGGCGGCAGTGATCCGCTCGGTCGATTGCAGCAGCAGGTAGCCCTTGAGCCGATCCAGCCAGGGGGTCAGCGAGCGATTCTCCCGTTGAAACAGCAAGTCTTCACAGAGGGCGGTAGCCAGTTGCCACTCCCGCAGCAGAATGGGGGCGGCCAGCGTGCGGGTCAGGCTGCTTAACTTCACCAGCTGGCCGAGCACTGCGGTGAGCTGCTGGGTCATGAAGGGGAGGGACAGATAGAGGGAGAAGTAGAGATCCGAGGGGAGAAACTCCTGCTCGCTCTGATCAGCATCGAGCAGCAGCAATACACAACCGGGTTGCAGCAGGCCGAGATAGTGCGCTTCGTGCAGCAGCCGGGCTCCGTCAAGATCCTGCTGCTTGTCCTGCTGACAGATGATGGTGTCGAAGGCGTGCTGTTGCATCAGGGCCAGCAGGCCACTGCGCTCCTGGTTTGGATGGCTGTGGTAGTGGATCCGGTCGGCGGGCACCCCCTGTTCGGTCAGTTCCCGGGTGATGGCGCTACGGAGCAGGACATCCTCTTCGAGCAGCAGTATCGTCATGCAGGTACTTCCTGTGAGCAAACCATTAGGTTGATTATGGTAGACCCAAGAGGAACATAGGCACAGCACTCGCTGAGTGAAAAGCTGACAGTAGCCAGCAGGGTGCTGGAGGCGCACTATGGGCTGTTATTTCAATCGGTTATGCCATCGCTCAGGGCGGCAACCTGTTATTGCCGAGGGCGGGTTTGCGTCCCGAAGGGGCAGTCGCTCTGGCGGATCAGCCGCGACCCCTTGCCCTGTTCTCCCAGCCAGCTCAATTCCAGTTTGCCGAGGCGGCCAAGATGGCGCAGCTCGAACTCGTAGCGCTGGCAGAGGTTGTCCTGGGGCAGACTCGCCATACCCGCTGGCAGTCGGTATTGATAGCGAAGGAGTGGCCCATCCTCCAGCTTGCTGGCTACCGGCACCAGCCCCTCTGGGGTGGGCTGCGGCGCCCCGAGTGCGCGGCGCAAACTGAGCGGTGCATCGATCGCCTTTTGATAGTGCAAGCCGTTCATGGCCGCCAGCTCCTCTTCCAGCCGTTGCAACTCCCCTTCCAGTCCATTGAGCGCGGCCCCCAGCTGCTGGTGGGTCGTTGACGAGGCGCAGCCACCCAACAACAGGGTGGCAAGCAGCAGGGCGGCTCTGATGGGGGGCACGGCATCTCCTTGGCAATGACGATGAAGCGTGAAGGTCAGGTCGGTTGGCCCTGACTATAGCAGGGGGTTGCTCGGGGGCGTCCCCTGCAGCAGTTGTGCCAGACGGGCCAGCCCTTCGCCGACCCGGGCGTCGGTGGCGGGTTGGCTCAGGCTCAGGCGCACCCCTTGCGGAGCGGCAAACTGACCGGCGGCGAAGTGTTCCCCGCTCGCCACGCCAACGTCAAGGGCATCGGCGGCAGCAGCAAACTGCTGACTGCGCCAGGGCTCCGGCAGCGGCAGCCAGGCGTGCATGCTGCCCGGCTGCCAGCGGGCGGCGGGCAGCAGGTGGCGCAGCAGTTCGCCACGGCGTTTGAGGATCTCCCGCTGCTGCTCGACCAGCGGCATGATCTGGCGCTGACTGACCATTTTGCAGGCGAGCTCGATCAGCAGCGGGCTCACCATCCAGCTCGACAGTCGCATGGTCTGGGCTAAGGCGCCGCGCAAGTGGGGCGGGGTCAGCACGAAGCCGACCCGCAGGCCGCCGCAGGCGATCTTGGCCAGACTGCCCAGATAGATGACCCGCTCCGGTGCCAGATTGACCAGCGGCTGCGGGTGGGGATCCGGCAGCAGGCCGTTGACGTCATCCTCGATGATCAGCAGATCGTGGCGACGGGCGATGGTGACGATGGCCTCCCGTCGCGCCAGACTCATGATGGCGGTGGTGGGGTTTTGCAGGGTCGGGGTGAGGTAGATCAGCTTGGCCCGGCGGGTGCGGCAGGCGGCGTCCAGCGCCTCGGGCAGCAGCCCCTCTTCGTCCATCGCCAGCCCCACCACCTGATTCTTCAGCTGGCGGGCGTTGCCCAGCATGCCGGGGTAGCTCAGTCCCTCGCACAGGATGGTCTCCCCCACGCAATTGGTAGCCAGCAACGCCAGCATGATGCCGTGCTGGGCGCCGTGGCTGAACAGCAGGCGATCCTCACTGCAGGCCACCCCTTGCTCCGTTAGCCAGTTGACGAACTGCTGGCGCTGATCCGGCCGGCCCGCCTCCTTGTCGTAGCCGAGCAGGGCGTTGAGATCTCCGTCCGCCACTTCCCCCAGCATGGGGCGAATGATGGCCGCCCGATCCAGCTGTACCGGCAGGTTTTGCCAAAGCTCGATGCGGTGCCCCTCCTCCTGGCGGATAACCCACTCATTGGCGGGATCCGTGTTCGCTCCCTTGACCCAGGTGCCGTGGCCCACCCGGGCGGCTAGCAGGCCACGCCGCTCCGCCTCGCTGTAGGCGCGGGTGACGGTGCCGACGGTGACACCCAGACGATCCGCCAGGGATCTGTGGGTAGGCAATCGGGTCTGCGGTGGCAGCTCGCCATTCGCGATCCCCTGTTCGATCGCTTTGACCAGCTTGAGGTAGAGGGGGCCATCGAAGGCCGCAAGGTCTGGCGTCCAGATTGTCATGGTGACAATAAATCCATTGATCGAAAACTGAGGGCAATATAGCGTGAATTTCAACCTGATAACAACCAAATAGCACACATTGTATCGATGCAATGTGGCAACTAAGGAGTCACAATATGACGATGGAGTGGTATGTCACCCTGTTCGGTTTTGCCGTACTCACCTGCGGTACGCCGGGGCCCAACAACCTGATGCTGACGGCCTCCGGCGCCAACTTCGGGGTGCGTCGCACCCTGCCACATCTGCTCGGGGTGGGGTTGGGGCAGCCGGTGTTGCAACTGGTGCTGGCGCTGGGGCTTTATCCGCTGTTCGAGCGTTGGCCCTTGCTGCGCCTCGGTTTGCAGATCTTCGGCAGCCTCTATCTGCTGTGGCTGGCGTGGCGTATCGCGGTGGCCGGGGCGCCCAGTGATCCGGCCCGACGTGCCCGTCCGCTAACCATGCTGGAGGGGCTGGGCTTTCAGTTTCTCAATCCCAAGGCGTGGATGATGGGGATCTCCGCCATCAGTCTCTTCAGCCTGCCCGGCGCCAGTTACTGGTCGAGTCAGCTGGCGGTGATGGTCATGTTTGCGCTGGTGGCCCTGCCGGTCTGCTTTGTCTGGGTACTGTTCGGCCATCAGCTGAGCAACTGGATAAGCTCGGATCGGGGCTGGCGGCGACTCAACGGCTCCCTCGGTCTGCTGACGGCGCTCTGCGTGGTGATGCTCTGGTATTGAGCCGTGTTGCGCTGGAGGGGGAGGTGGCCTAGAAAGAGGCATTTCTGACTTGTCGCCACGGGGTTGGCTCTGCATATTAGAAGGCTTTCCCCATAACGGGGGCGTTGCATCGACAAGAGGTTGAGATGGATCTGAACTGGTTACTGCCCCTGGCGGGGTTTGCCCTGGTTACCTGCGGCACGCCGGGGCCAAACAATATGCTGCTCACCAGCGCCGGGGCGGCGCAGGGATTTCGCCGCACGCTGCCCCTGTTAGTGGGGGTGGTGGGGGGGATCAATCTGATGATCCTCGCTACCGCGCTGGGGCTTGGCGTGGTGTTCGAGAAGGTGCCGCTGCTGCACGATGGCCTCAAGCTTATCGGCTCGGCCTATCTGCTCTGGCTGGCGTGGAAGGTGGCGACTGCCAGCGGCCCGGCCGAGGGCAACCGGCCGCTCATTCCCGCTCATCAGGGGGCCATGCTGCAACTGCTCAATCCCAAGGCATGGATGATGGCGCTATCCGCCATCAGCGGTTTCACTCTGGCGGGGGAGGCTTACTGGTCCTCTGCGCTCTGGGTGTTGGTGATCTTCTTTATTACCGGCCTCTACACCGGGGCGTTCTGGGTGCTTTTTGGTGCCCAGGTGCGGCAAATCATCCGCACCGCCCGGGGTTGGCGGCGTTTCAATCTCGGCATGGGGCTGACGACGGCCGCCTGTGTCGGGATGATCTGGATTTAGCCCGGGGTTGACCCGGGCCTTTACCGGCTGTCTTGTGGGCCCTGCGGGGCCTTTTTTATCTCGTCCGCGTGGCCTTGCCTGCAAGGTGGCGTGGTTCTGCCCTCCCTTGGGATGAAAGGAGTTCATATGAAATGTATCGGTCTGCTGGGTGGCATGAGCTGGGAGTCCACTGTCAGTTACTATCAGGCGCTCAACCGCGGGGTACGGGCGCAGCTCGGCGGTTTGCACTCGGCGCGGGTGCTGCTCAACAGTGTCGACTTTGCCGGTATCGAGCGGCTGCAGCATGCCGGTGACTGGCCCGCGACCGCCCGCCTGCTGGCAGCGGAAGCGCGCAAGTTGCAGGATGGCGGCGCCGATTTCTTGCTGATCGGTACCAACACCATGCACAAGGTCGCCCCCGAGATAGAGGCGGCTATCGATATCCCGCTGCTCCATATCGCCGATGCTACCGCGGCCAAATTGCGGGCGGACGGGATAACCCAGGTCGGCCTGCTCGGCACCCGCTTCACCATGGAGCAGGATTTTTACAAGGGGCGCTTGCAGGAGCGCTTCGGGTTGGCGGTGCTGGTACCCGATGAGGCCGGGCGGGAGCGGGTACACAGGATCATCTATGACGAGCTCTGTCTGGGGGAGATCCGCGAATCGTCGCGGGCCGAGTATCTGGCCATTATCGAGGGGCTGGCGGCCGCGGGTGCCGAGGCGGTGATCCTCGGTTGTACCGAGATTGCCCTGCTGGTGGGGGATGCCCGGGCGGCGGTGCCGCTCTACGACACCACTGCCATCCATGCCGAAGCGGCGGTCGCGCTGGCACTGGCATCCGATTAATAAACTGGTCAGATCTCACTATTCATGCTTGTCTCATACCCCTTGCCATAAAAGCGTGTAAAATTGCGCCCTGAATTTTCCCCGGCCAACGCGGGTTGGCTGCGGTTTCCTAGCATGCAAGGCTGACATTGTGACTGAAGTAGATAGATTCGCGGATATTCGCCCCTACCGCGATGAAGAAGTGCCGGCAGCCATCGAACGGCTGATCCAGGATGATGAATTTATCGGCGCCATCGCCAAGTATCGTTTCGGTTCCCTGATGAGCTGGCTGGGTTGGGCCATCCGCCCGATGATCCGCCTGTTCCTGCGCCGCAAATGGTCAAAAGTGACCACGGTGCATCAGGTGCAGATGGGGGTCACCCGGTACATGTCCCGCATGATCGCCACCTCCACCAAGGGGGTGACCTTCTCCGGCATCGAGCATCTTAAGAAAGAGCAGGGCTATCTGTTTGTCTCCAACCACAGAGACATCGCCATGGATCCGGCGTTCGTCAACTGGGGACTGCACACCCACGGTTTCGATACCGTGCGCATCGCCATCGGTGACAACCTGCTGCGCAAACCCTGCGCCACCGAGCTGATGAAGCTCAACAAGAGCTTTATCGTCAAACGCTCCGCAAAGGGGCCTCGGGAGATGATGAAGGCGCTCGGCGAGTTGTCTGCCTATATTGGCAACTCGGTCCACGAAGGTCACTCCATCTGGATTGCCCAGAAGGAAGGGCGCGCCAAGAATGGCGATGACAAGACAGATCCCGCCATCCTCAAGATGTTCTACGTCGACGGCAAGAAGCAGAAGATCGACTTCGTCGACTACATGCGCAGCCTCAATATCGTGCCGGTCAGCATCAGCTACGAGCTGGACCCGACCGACAAGGCGAAGGCGCGCGAGCTTTACGAGAAGTCGGTCAACGGCAGCTACGAGAAGGGCGAGTTCGAGGATATCGAGAGTATCGTCGCCGGTATCGTCGGCATGAAGGGGCGGGTACATGTCTCCTTTGGTGCCCCCATCATCGAGGGCTTCAGCGATCCGGACGAGCTGGCCGCGCTGATCGACAAGGCGGTCTGGAGCAGCTACCGCCTCTTCCCCAGCAACTATCTGGCGGCCGATGTCTCCGGCAAGGCCAATACCATCGAGCAGGCCGCCTTCCTGACTCGTCAGTCAGAGGTGCCGGAAGAGCACAAGGCGATCTGGCGTGCGATGTACGCCAAACCGGTGGAAAACGCCAAAAAGGCTTGAATGAAACCGGTTATTAAACGGTTTTGCGAAAAAAACGGGCGCTGATGCGCCCGTTTTTGCGTCTGGTCAAAGTCGAGGAGGAAAGGGTGGTGAATAATATGGTTTCAGCTGGTACGATCACTATGAAAATGGGATTATGTCTCTTGGCAAGGTGCTGACGAGTGTGTAACAGTGCCCATATAGCTGAACATGAGCAAAAGCTCTAAATCGGTTTGCACGGATTGCAGACGGCATTATTGAAGGACCTGTCACAGGTCCTTTTTCATTGGCTGGCAAAGATGCCGCCCAGATATACCTAACAGGAAACAGACGCCATGATCACCGGTAGCCTGAACACCCTGCAGCGGACGCCGCTGCCCGCCCCGCTGGCCCGCATCATGGCCGAGGTGGTGAAGAGCGTGGCTCACTGGGGTGACGCTCCGCTCGGCAAGACCGAGATCGATGGCCTGAACCTGTTCTGTCTGGTGAGCGAGGATATGACCGAGCCAGCTGCGGATCGCCGTGGCGAGTTCCACTGCGACTATCTCGATATCCAGCTGCTGCTGCGCGGTGAAGAGTGGATAGGTGTGGGCCCCCACGACTACGTGAGCGACGGCGCCGACCATCCCCATCCCGACCTCTGGTTTGTCGATGACGAGCAGACCAGCTATCTGGCGCTGCAACCGGGCGATTTCGCCATCTTCTGGCCGGGCGAACTGCACCGCCCGCTCTGTACCTTCAACCAGCCCGCCAAGGTGAAGAAGCTGGTGGTCAAGGTACACAGAGATCTGCTGGCCAGCTGCTAAGCGCTATCCTTGGGTGTCAGAGACCCGATCACGACAGGGCCGCTTGCCCCGTCATGCATTGAAGCGAGTGATACGCACTTTTTAATGCGTTGAGACTAGCAAGAATTTAAAAATTGGGCGCACTTTCCTGCGACCATAAGCCCCCGGCAGGGGAATCCCATCCTCTTTTGGATGACACGACACTGTCGGCATAAAGCCGAAGCACAGGAAGATGTAGAAAATGAGCAAGTTGGTATTGATCCTTAACTGCGGTAGCTCTTCCCTGAAATTTGCCGTAATGGACGCCGAAACAGGTGAGGACATGCTGTCCGGCCTGGCCGAATGCTTCAATCTGGATGATGCACGTATCAAATGGAAACTCCACGGGGTCAAGGGCGAAGCCATGCTGGGAGCGGGTGCCGCTCACCAAGAGGCCCTCGACCATATCGTGGGTCACATCCTGCCGCAGGATCCGACTCTTGCCGAGCAACTGGTGGCCATCGGTCACCGAATCGTACACGGTGGCGAGCAGTTCTCCCGCTCCGTGCGCATTGATGACGGCGTGATTGCCGGTATCGAAGCCGCCATTCCGTTCGCCCCGCTGCACAACCCGGCGCACCTGATCGGTATTCGTGCCGCGCTGAAAGTGTTCCCGCAGCTGTCCGAGAAGAACGTGGCCGTGTTCGACACCGCCTTCCACCAGACCCTGCCAGAGGAAGCCTACCTCTACGCGCTGCCCTACAAGCTCTACAAAGAGAACGGCATCCGTCGTTACGGTGCCCACGGTACTTCTCACCGCTACATCGCGGAAGAAGCCGCGAAAGAGCTGGGCAAGCCGTTGAATGAACTGAACATCATCAACTGCCACCTGGGTAACGGTGCCTCTGTCTGCGCCATCAAGAACGGCGAATCCGTTGACACCTCCATGGGTCTGACTCCGCTGGAAGGTCTGGCGATGGGGACCCGCTCCGGTGATATCGATCCGGCCGTAGTCTTCTTCATGCACGACCAGCTCGGTTACAGCGTAGAGCAGATCAACCACACCCTGACCCGTGAGTCCGGTCTGCTGGGGATGACCGAAGCGAGCAGCGACTGCCGCTATGTCACCACCAACTACGCCACCGACGCCGGTGCCAAGCGTGCGCTGGATGTCTTCACCTACCGTGTGGCCAAGTATGTCGGCGCCTATGCCGCTGCGATGGACGGTCGTCTGGACGCCGTGGTCTTTACCGGTGGTATCGGTGAGAACGCCGCCATGGTGCGCGAGATGGTGCTGAACCGTCTGGCTCTGTTCGGCTTCAAGGTGGACAAAGAGGCCAACAACGCCGCGGTACTGGGTGGCGAAGGCCGCATCACCACCGCCGACAGCCGTTGCGCCATGGTGATCCCGACTAACGAAGAGTTGGTCATCGCCCGCGATGCCCTGAGCCTGGTCTGCTAAGTCAGCCTCGCTTTGAAACAACGCCCGGCCTGTGCCGGGCGTTGTCATTTCTGGCGTACGCCGATTTGACATGGGGGAGGGGAGCGGTACCCTGACCACCACTGTTTTTGCAGCCAGCGGGCTGCCCGGTTCGGGAGAGAGCAATGAAAGAGGCGTTTTTTAACTGGTTGTCGGGCCTTGGAGTGGAAGTGACCAGCATGATGGCGCTGGTGATCGCGCTGGGCTTTATCGTCATCACCTCGTTGCTGCTGCACATGGCACTGCACCGGGTGCTGCTGGTCCGGCTGGTGGGGATCCTCGGCAAGGCCAAGCAGGTATGGCTGCCGCCCCAGCTGCAACAGCGCCTCTTCAACCGGCTCGCTTTCGTGTTGCAGGGGGCCGTGCTGCTCGGTCAGGCGGAGATCTGGCTGCCCCGCCAATCAGATAGCCTGAAGCTTATCGAGATGGTGGCCCAGCTCTGGATCTTGCTGTTCCTGCTGCTGGCCTTCTTCGCTCTGCTCGACTGCCTGTTGTCGGTGAGCCGTTACACCCGCCTTGGTCGGGATTTGCCCCTGCGCGGCATCTTCCAGGGGGCCAAGCTGGTAGGCAGCATTCTGGTGGGCATCCTGATGATCGCCCTGCTGCTCGGCAAGTCGCCGCTGTTCCTGTTCAGTGGTCTGGGCGCCATGACCGCAGTGCTGATGCTGGTGTTCAAGGACCCCATCCTCGGGCTGGTGGCGGGGATCCAGCTCTCCGCCAACCGGATGCTGAGCGTCGGTGACTGGCTGCAGATGGACAAGTATGGCGCCGATGGCGAGGTGACCGACATCGGCCTTACCACGGTCAAGGTGTCGAACTGGGACAAGACCATTACCACCATTCCCACCTATGCCCTGATCTCCGACTCTTTCAAGAACTGGCAGGGGATGACCGAGTCCGGTGGCCGCCGCATCAAGCGCAGCGTCAATATCGACATGACCAGCGTGCGTTTTCTGACGGCCGATGAGCAGTTGCAGCTCAAGCAGGCGCAGCTGCTGGCACCCTATCTCAGTCGCAAGGAGCAGGAGCTGAGTGCCTACAATCAGCAGCTGAACGATGCCCTGAGCTGCCCCATCAACGGTCGTCACCTCACCAACCTCGGCACCCTGCGCGCCTATCTGGATGCCTACCTGCGTGCCCACCCCGGCATTCGCAAGGACATGACCCTGATGGTGCGCCAGCTGGCACCCACGTCAGACGGTCTGCCGCTGGAAATTTACTGCTTTACCGCGACAACGGCATGGGCCGATTACGAAGGGATCCAGGCCGATATTTTCGACCATATCTTCGCCATTATTGAGCAATTTCATCTGCGGTTGCATCAATCTCCCACAGGTTACGACATGCGTGCCTGGCAACGGGGATAGACAGGGAAACCGGGCGGGTCGGGGACGCGGAAAAATCCGCATATTAATCATCGACCCGTCGCCACTTGTCAGTTGAAATTTGCCGTGCAGAGGAGAAAAATGGCGGCCTTCTCTTCGCGCCCCTGATCCCGCTTGATCAGCTGCCAGCCCAGAGACGTCACTTCAAGTCATCATCATGGGAAAGTTATGAAGCTCCTTCGCAATAGTGTGGCAACACTCTGCTACAGCCTGCTGCTGACCGCTGCGCCGGTTTTCGCTGTTGAATATGCTCTGCCTGCGGCCAACAGCCGTCTGGTAGGGGAAAATCTGGAATACGTGGTTCCGGCCGAAGAGAACGGCCAGCCGCTGGAGGCCATTGCGGCGAAATTCCAGCTGGGGCTCACCAACATGACTGAAGCCAACCCCGATGCGGATCCCCTGCTGGTGCAGACCGGTGAGAAGCTGGTGATCCCCCAACAGCTGATCCTGCCGGACGCGCCGCGGGAAGGGGTGGTGCTCAACGTGGCCGAGATGCGCCTCTACTACTACCCCAAGGGTAAAAAAGTGGTGGAAGTGCTGCCCATCGGCATCGGCCAGCTTGGCACCGACACCCCGGAAAACTGGGTGACCAGCGTGCAGCGCAAGAAAGCGGGTCCGACCTGGACCCCGACCGCCAAGATGCATGCCGAATATGCCGCCCGTGGCGAGAGCCTGCCTGCGGTATGGCCGGCCGGCCCGGACAACCCCATGGGTCTGTTTGCCCTCTACATCGGCAAGATGTACGCCATCCACGGTACCAACGCCAACTTCGGCATCGGCCTGCGGGTGAGCCACGGTTGTGTGCGTCTGCGCAACGACGACATCGCCTATCTGTTCAAGCAGGTACCGGTCGGTACCCGCGTCCAGTTCGTCAACCAGCCGATCAAGGCCTCTCTCGAGCCCAACGGTGTCCGCTATCTGGAAGTGCATCAGCCGCTGTCACGCAGCGAAGAGGAGTTCAACTCCAAGCTGCCGGCACCGCTGCCGATGACCCCGGCGGTGACCCGCTTCATTGCCCACGCCGACAGCGACTCCCAGCTGGTGAAGCAGGCGCTGGAGCAGCGCAATGGCATGCCGATGGCGATCAACCGCTAACGGCAAATCCCCGTCACGACAAAGGGCGAACAGCATGCTGTTCGCCCTTTTTGTTTCTGCTGCGCTGGCTCAGCTTCGCAGCAGATTTGCCTGCAGCTCGCTGCCGAGCTGATCGAGCAGCTGATAGCGCGCCTTGTAGCTGGCCCGCTTGCGTGAGGGGATCTCCTCCAGCGTCTTGCGGGGCACTTCCAGCGGCAGGCTCATCCAGAGTTCATCCTGCACGCAGCCATGATGCTCCTGCCACAAGCCGTCGAGGTCGAACTTGACCCGATCGGCAGTGCGCTTGCTGCTCTGATAGACGTGGCTTTGGGTGCGGATCCCGAGCAGGCTCTTGCACGCCAATCCCCGGGCCAGCTCGGCGGCCATATAGACCAGCAGGGACATGGGGCGCAGCCCGCCGCACGCCTTGGTGACCTGCTTGATCTCCTCACTCTGCCCCTTGCCGCCCTGCAGCGAGCAGATCTCGAGGGTCGGGTTCGGCGCGGGGCGCAGATTGAGGGCCATGTAATAGAGCGCAGCGTCACCCAGCTTGAGGGTCAGGCTCATCTCTCCCTCTTTGCCCATGTGGGTTTGGTAATCCAGTTGCAGGGTGAGGGGGGCCGTCAGCTTGTCGCTCTGCCACTGGGCCAGCAGCAGGCCGCGCCCGCTGTAGATTGCCAGTTGTTGCGCCTTGGGCAGCTGACGTGCCAATTGCTGGTAGTGGCCGCTGATAAGCCCGGCTCGCAGGCGCTTGCGGAGCCCCTTGTGGCGATAGGGGTGGATCGGCTTTTCCAGAATATCGGGGAAGCGGCTGATCGCCTGCGCCAGCAGCGGTTGCTCCTGCTGCTGGCGATAGAGGGCGCGGGCGCCGGGATTGAGCCAGAGACGCCCCACATACTTGGCCCGTCGGATGAGATGACCCGACTCCTCCACCGGATGAAGGCGGCGGGCGAGGGTTCGCAGGTGTGACAGATGAGATGACATGGTGCCGACCTCTGACTGGTGTGATGAGACAGGGCGGGGAGTGTAGGAGCGGGGCGCTGGCTTGTAAAAAAATGGATAGTAACAAAATGTGAAAACATAACGCTCAGTAGCGGCTGGCGCTGCGAGATGACCACCACGGCCACGGCAGGAAATCTGGCGCCATCCTCTTGATGAGGCAGATGATTTGATGCGTAAAGGTTTTTATTGTGTTTTGTGTTTGTTAAAAGTGGTTGAGCTGGCGCGAACGGCTGATTAAGCTAGGCCGGTTTTTTAGGGATGAGCCCGTCACCAGAGCGGGCAGAAAATGACACAAAACGGAGTTTTGCATGACAGCTAGCACACCCATGTTAATCACCTTCCTGGTGTATATCCTCGGAATGGTGTTGATCGGCTTCGTCGCCTATCGCGCCACCCGCAACTTTGATGACTACATTCTGGGCGGTCGCCGGATGGGGAGCTGGGTTACCGCCCTCTCCGCCGGCGCCTCCGATATGAGTGGATGGTTGCTGATGGGCTTGCCCGGCGCCGTCTTCGTCAGCGGCATCTCCGAGAGCTGGATCGCTATCGGTCTGGTCATCGGCGCCTACCTCAACTGGCGCTGGGTCGCGGGTCGCCTGCGGGTACATACCGAGAAGAACCGCAACGCCCTGACCCTGCCGGACTATTTCACCTATCGCTTTGAAGATCACAGCAAGGTGCTGCGCATCCTCTCGGCGCTGGTGATCCTGCTCTTCTTCACCATCTATTGCGCCTCCGGCGTGGTGGCCGGTGCCCGTCTGTTCGAGAGCACCTTCGGCATGGATTACAACACCGCCCTCTGGGTCGGTGCCGCCGCCACCATCACCTACACCTTCTTCGGCGGCTTCCTCGCGGTGAGCTGGACCGACACGGTGCAGGCGACCCTGATGATCTTCGCCCTGATCCTGACCCCGGTCTTCGTCATCATCGCAGTCGGCGGGGTGGACAGCGCCATGATCGAGGTGGCCGCCAAGAGCGCCACCAACCTCGACATGTTCAAGAATCTGGATGTGATCGCCATTGTCTCGTTGATGGCCTGGGGCCTTGGCTACTTCGGTCAGCCCCACATTCTGGCCCGCTTCATGGCGGCGGATTCCCACCACTCCATGGCCAATGCCCGCCGTATCAGCATGACCTGGATGGTGTTCTGCCTCGCAGGCGCGGTGGCCATCGGCTTCTTCGGTCTGGCCTACTTCGCCCGCTTCCCGGAAGTGGCGGCTGGAGTGACCGGCAACCCGGAGCGGGTCTTTATCGAGCTCTCCAAAATCCTGTTCAACCCCTGGATCGCCGGTGTGCTGCTCTCCGCCATTCTGGCGGCGGTGATGAGCACTCTAAGTTGTCAATTACTGGTCTGCTCCAGCGCCATCACCGAGGATCTCTACAAGCCCTTCCTGCGCAAGAACGCCTCCCAGCGTGAGCTGGTGTGGGTGGGGCGCCTGATGGTGCTGCTGATCGCGGTGATTGCCATCGCCGTCGCCATGAATCCGGAAAACCGGGTGCTGGGGCTGGTGAGCTACGCTTGGGCCGGTTTCGGTGCCGCCTTTGGTCCCGTTGTGCTGCTCTCGGTGCTGTGGCCGCGAATGACCCGCAACGGCGCGCTGGCTGGCATGCTGGTCGGTGCCATCACCGTCATCGTCTGGAAGCAGTTCGGCTGGCTGGGGCTGTATGAGATCATCCCGGGCTTCCTGTTCGCACTGCTGGCCATCGTGGTGGGCAGTCTGCTGGGCGAAGCGCCTTCAAAAGCGATGCTGGAGCGTTTCCGCGATGCCGAGGAGGAGTACAACACCCCGGCCGAGAGCGCGGGAGAGCCGGTCGTGGTGAACTGATCCCCCTTACCGCTTTCTGATTGAGAGCCCCGCCCCCGGACAAGGAGCGCCCTGGTTGGCCATCCTTGCACCGGTTTGGCGGGGCTTTGTGCTATCTGATTCACTCTTGGGCACTTTTTTATGTTCGGCCAGTGGCTCCCGGGTGCTCGCTTTCTTTTGTCTTGGCACCGAATATGGGACACTAGGCCGCCTGAAGGAGACCTAGTGCATGCGGCTATTCACCCTGATCCTGATCCTCCTGCTGGGGGGACTGCAATATGACCTCTGGCTGGGGAAGAACGGGCTATCCGATTATCAGAACCTGTCGGAGGCCATCTCGCAGCAACAGCGGGACAACCAGACTCTCAAGGATCGTAACGACCTCATTTACCGCGAGATAGATGATCTCACCTCGGGCCTCGAGGCCATCGAGGAGTTGTCGCGCAACGATCTGGGCTACATCAAGCAGGGGGAGACCTTCTACCGGATCATCCCCAAAGAGAAAGACAAAGAGACCGTGCCAGTGGATGCCCCTTACGATGACTGATGCCAGCCTTGTATCCGGCCTGACGGCGATCGTCCCTGCCGCCGGTATCGGCAGCCGGATGGGGGCCGATTGCCCCAAGCAGTACCTGCAACTGGCGGGTAAAACCATTCTCGAACACACCCTGGAGCGGCTGCTCTCCCACCCGGCCATCGCCCAGGTGATCGTGGCGCTGGCGCCCCATGATCGCTGGTTCGAGGCCCTGCCCGTGGCGGCCGACCCGCGCATTGTGCGGGTAGAGGGAGGCGTCGAGCGCGCCTTTTCCGTCCTCAATGGTCTTCATGTGGCGCAAGGGGAGTGGGTGCTGGTGCACGATGCGGCCCGCCCCTGCCTGACTCACGGCGATCTCGATGCGCTGATTGCCGCGGCCATGAACTGCGGCGGTGCCATTCTCGGCAGTCGGGTGCGCGATACCATGAAACGCTCCGATGGGGAGGGCAATATCATCGCCACTGTCGAGCGTGAGCAGCTCTGGCATGCCCTGACGCCGCAGATGTTCCCGACCCGTGCCCTGAAACGGGCGCTCGAAGAGGGGTTGCTGTTGGGCGCCACCATCACCGACGAGGCCTCCGCTATGGAGCGGGCCGGATTCACGGTGCGGATGGTGGAGGGGCGCGCCGACAATATCAAAGTGACCCGGCCGGAAGACTTGTCGCTGGCGGGGCTGTTTTTAAGCCAGCAGGCATAAGCCCCTCAGTCAGAACAGACCGTTCAGAGCAGAGTGTCTCGAACAAACAGGCCCGAACAAGGAGTTAGCATGATCCGGATTGGACATGGTGTGGACGTACACAAAATTGATGGGGTTGGTTTCAGCATGTTGGGAGGTTGCCGCTGATGATGCGCATTGGTCATGGTTTTGATGTCCATAAATTTGGTGGTGTTGGCCCCTGCATGCTGGGTGGCGTGCCGGTTCCCTACGAGCAGGGGCTGGTTGCCCACTCCGACGGCGATGTGGTGCTGCACGCGGTAAGCGATGCCCTGCTGGGGGCTATCGGTGCCGGTGACATCGGTCGCCACTTCCCCGATACCGCTGCCGAGTTCAAGGGGATCGACAGTCGCATCCTGCTGCGGGATGTCTTTGCCCGGGTACAGCAGGCGGGTTATGCCATCGGCAACCTGGATGTGACCATCATCGCCCAGGCCCCCAAAATGGCTCCCCATATCGACGCCATGTGCGCCGTGCTGGCTGCCGATCTGCAATGTGATTTGAACCGGGTGAACGTCAAGGCGACCACCACCGAACAGCTTGGGTTTACGGGGCGCAAGGAAGGGATCGCCACCGAAGCCGTCGTCCTACTGGTGAAACAATAATGCTGGAACAACTTGCCTATCTGCACGGGGCGCCCACTGCCCGCGGTATCCTCAAGGCCGAGGCCGCCGACTTCGTGGTGAATGAAGATCTCGGGTTTGAGCCTTGCGGTGAAGGGGAGCACATCTTCGTCCGTGTGCGCAAAACCGGCGAGAACACCGCCTGGGTGGCGGGTCTGCTGGCCGATGCGGCCGGGGTCAACCGCAATGCGGTGACCTGGGCGGGCCTGAAGGATCGCCACGCGGTGACCGAGCAGTGGTTCGGCATTCACTTGCCGGGCAAGGCGGAACCGGATTTGTCAGTCATCGAGAGCGACAGCATCCAGATCCTGCAAGCCAGGCGTCACAACCGCAAATTGCGGGTCGGCTACCTCAAGGGCAACCATTTCACCCTGCGTCTCACCGGTCTGGAACAGGCCGAAGGGCTGGAAGCGCGCCTGCAGGCCATCGCCGGGCAGGGGGTACCCAATTACTATGGTGAGCAGCGTTTTGGCCGCGATGGCAACAACCTGGAAGCGGCCAAGGCGATGTTTGCCGGCAAGCGGATCAAGGATCGCAACAAGCGCTCCCTCTACCTCTCTGCCGCCCGCAGCATGCTGTTCAACGCCATTGTCAGCGCCCGTATCGAGCTGGGGCTGGCTCATCAGCTGTTGGCCGGTGATTGCGTGATGCTCAAGGGCAGCCACTCCATCTTCAGTGAAGAGGTGCTGACCCCCGAGCTGGAAGCGCGTCTCGCCTCCGGCGATGTACAGCTCACCGCGCCCCAATGGGGCCGTGGCCGTTTGGCCAGTCAGGGTGCCGCTGCCGAGTTCGAACAGGGCGTGTTGGCCCCTTACAGCGATTGGTGTGACGGGCTGGAGAAGGCGGGGCTGGATCAGGACAGGCGCCCGCTGCTGCTCAAGCCGGAGCAGATGAGCTGGCAGCTGGACGGCGAGGCGCTGACCCTCTCCTTCTTCCTGCCGGCGGGCGCGTTTGCCACCAGCGTGGTGCGCGAGTTAATGCAGGCCGAAGAGGCCGATCACGGTTTCAGGAATCAGACCGATGCGAATTCTGGTCAGTAATGATGATGGGGTGCATGCCGAGGGCATTCGTGCCCTCAGCGAGGCGCTGCGCGCCTGCGGCGAGGTCATTGTGGTGGCGCCGGATCGCAACCGCAGCGGCGCGAGTCACTCCCTGACGCTAGAAGTACCGCTGCGGGTTACCCGCATTGCAGAAAACGGCTTTAATGGGTGCGAGAGCTATGCGGTGAAGGGCACGCCGACCGACTGCGTGCATCTGGCGGTCAACGAGCTGGTGCGCCCTGAACCCGACATGGTGGTGGCCGGCATCAACCACGGCGCCAACTTGGGGGATGATGTCATCTACTCGGGCACGGTCGCCGCGGCCACCGAGGGGCGCCATCTTGGCTACCCCTCCATCGCCATCTCGCTGGTGGGCAAGACCCACTTCGCCACGGCGGCCCACTATGCGGCCCTGCTGGTGAAGGGGCTGATGAAACACCCCCAGCCTGCCGATCAGATCCTCAACGTCAACGTGCCGGACTTGCCCCTCGAGCAGATCAAGGGGATCAAGACCACCCGCCTTGGCAATCGCCACCGGGCGGAGTCGGTGATCTGCACCGAGGATCCCCGTGGCCAGCCCATCTACTGGATCGGCCCCCCCGGTAGCCAGCAGGATGCCGGTGAAGGCACCGATTTTGCTGCCATCGAGCAGGGCTATGTCTCGATTACCCCCCTGACCATCGATATGACTGCCTATGACAGTCTCGCCGGTCTGGGGGCCTGGTTAGATCTGCAGGGATGAGGGTGGTGTGATAGTACAGCGCCTGTTAAATCAGCTCATTGCGCAGGATATTCGCGATTTTCGCGTGCTGGCGACCATCGCGAAAGTGCCGCGCCAGCTGTTTGTGGACGAGGCCATGGCGCACAAGGCGTGGGACAACACCGCCCTGCCCATTGGCCACGGCCAGACCATTTCGCAGCCCTATATGGTGGCGCGAATGACCGAGTTGCTGATGCAAAACAATCCGGCCCATGTGCTGGAGATTGGCACTGGCTCGGGCTACCAGACGGCGATCCTCGCCCATCTGGTGGAGCATGTGTATACCGTGGAGCGGATCAAGTCGCTGCAGTTCCAGGCAAGACGCCGGCTGCGTCAGCTCGATCTGCACAATGTCTCGGCCAAGCACGGCAACGGCTGGCTGGGGTGGCCCAACAAGGGGCCTTATGACGCCATTCTGGTGACGGCCGCGGCGAGCGAGATCCCGACGGCACTGACCGATCAGCTGGCCGAAGGGGGCCGACTGGTGTTGCCCGTGGGTGACAGCCAGCAGACCCTACAACTGATCGAACGATCCGGATCCCAGCTGACCAGCCGTATTCTGGAGCCGGTACGTTTTGTTCCCCTGATTGACGGAGATGTTGAGTGAAGTTGTTTTCCCGTTTGTACGTACTGGTGATGCAGTGGGCTCGCCACAAGCATGCCCCCTGGTATCTCTCCATCACCGCTTTCATCGAGTCGGTATTCTGGCCGATCCCGGTGGATGTGATGCTGGCGCCGATGGCGCTCGCCAAGCCCCACAAGGCATGGCACTACGCCACGCTGGCCACCCTCTTCTCTGTGCTGGGCGCCCTGTTTGGCTATGCCCTTGGCTATGCCCTGTGGGATCCGGTCGTGCTGCCACTGGTGGAGTCTGTCGGCTATCAGGACAAGATCGAGATTGCTCGCAACTGGTTTGAGCAGTGGGGGATCTGGGTCATTTTCATTGCCAGCTTCACCCCTATCCCCTACAAGGTGTTTACCGTGACGGCAGGGTTGTTGCAAATGGCTCTGCTGCCCTTCATCATCACCTCCCTCATCGGTCGTGGCATGCGCTTTTTCCTGGTTGCGGGCCTGATGCGCTGGGGTGGCGAGAAGATGGAACGCAAACTGATGCACTACGTAGATGTGCTCGGTTGGCTCTGTATTGGTCTGGCCGTGGTGGCCTATTTCTGGTTTAGTCGTTAAGGATCCATTATGCGTTCGCGTATTTGGCAAGGAAGCAGTGTCGTGGTGTTGTCATGGCTGCTGCTTGCCTGCTCCTCCAGTAAAAATGCAGCTCCGGTAGATGGTGTTGATGAGGGGCAGTTTGTCTCGACCATTCCGGCTCGCCAAAGCGGTGCCCAGGTCAGCGCCCCCATTCAGGGCGGCAGCTATGTGGTGAAGCGGGGCGATACCCTCTACTCCATCGCCTTCAACTCCGGCAACGACGTGCCGTCGCTGGCCAGCCTCAACAACATCAGCCCGCCCTACAACATCTATCCGGGGCAGCGTCTGCGACTCGATGGTTCCAGCGCCAGCATGAGCAGCAGCCGCAGTGCCGGTACCTATGAGGTGCGCCGCGGCGATACCCTGAGCAGCATCGGCCGCCAGTTTGGCATGACACCGCAGGCGCTGGCCCAGAGCAACAACCTGAGCGCCCCCTATGCGCTGCAGCCGGGTCAGGTACTCAACGTCCAGACCGCTGGCGGTGGTTCGACCCAGATGGTGGCTGCGACTCGTCCGGCAACCGTGACGCCGGTGGCCGTGAGCCGTCCGAGCAGCGGTCCGCGTCCGTTGGCCGAGCCGAGTGGATCTGGTCAGACCACGCCGTTCATCTCTCAGAAATCCGTTGCTCCGGCAGCACCGAAGGAATACGCTCAGTCCAAAGAACAAAAAACAAACAACTCCCAGTCGAGACTTGCTTGGCACTGGCCCGCAAAAGGCCGGATTGTCGAGGGGTTCTCTGTTGCAGAACAGGGTAACAAGGGGATCGACATAGCCGGCCAGAAGGGGCAACCCGTCTACGCCGCCAGCAGCGGTAAAGTGGTATACGCTGGCAGTGCTTTAAGGGGGTACGGCAAGCTGATTATCCTCAAGCATGATGATGACTATCTCTCCGCCTACGCACACAACGACGAGTTGCGGGTGAAGGAAGGGGACAGCGTCAAGGGGGGCTCGGTCATTGCCAACATGGGTAGCACGGACGCGCCGGATGTGCGATTGCATTTCGAGATCCGGTACAGAGGCAAGTCGATCAATCCGATGAGCTATTTGCCAAAGCGTTAACCCCAGAGAGACCGTCTTACTCTGGTAACGTCAGGGAGACACACCATGAGCCAAGAACAACTGGTAATGCAGGATGCAGAGTTAGAGTTTGACGCTGAACCCGAATCTCACGAGGTAGAAGAGTTGCAGGAGGTAGCCGCCGAGGCGGACGAGACTATCTCCGATGAGTTGCTGGCACCTGAGCTGAATAAGGTGATGGATGCCACGCAACTCTATTTGGGGGAGATAGGTTTCTCCCCGCTGCTCACTGCCGAAGAGGAAGTCTACTACGCCCGTCGTGCCTTGCGCGGTGACAAAGCCGCCCGCAAGCGCATGATCGAGTCCAACCTGCGACTGGTGGTGAAAATCGCCCGTCGTTACAACAACCGCGGCCTGGTGCTGCTGGATCTCATCGAAGAGGGCAACCTCGGTCTTATCCGCGCGGTCGAGAAGTTCGACCCCGAGCGCGGCTTCCGTTTCTCTACCTATGCCACCTGGTGGATCCGCCAGACCATCGAGCGGGCCATCATGAACCAGACCCGCACCATCCGTCTGCCCATTCATGTGGTCAAGGAGTTAAACGTTTATCTGCGCACCGCGCGCGAACTCTCTCACCGTCTCGATCATGAACCGACCGCCGAGGATATCGCCTTCGCGCTGGATCGTTCGGTGGATGACGTGAACCGCATGCTCAAGCTCAACGAGAAGATCACCTCGGTGGATACCCCCATCGGCGGCGATCGCGACAAGGCGCTGCTGGATGTGCTCTCCGACGAGCGCGGCATGGGGCCAGAGCTGGAGTCACAGGAAGATGATATGCGTAGCAGCATCGTGCACTGGCTGGAGGAGCTCAACCCCAAGCAGCGGGAAGTGCTGGCCCGTCGTTTCGGTCTGCTGGGCTACGAGCCCGCTACCCTCGAGGATGTGGGGGCCGAGATTGGCCTGACCCGCGAGCGGGTACGCCAGATCCAGGTGGAGGGGCTGCGCCGTCTGCGGGAGATCCTGCTGAGCCAGGGGCTCTCCATCGAGGCGCTATTTCGTACCAATTAAGCATCCGCACCAATTAAGTCCGCACCAACGCAATACGGCATCAGCCAGATAGCACGAGGGGAGCAACAGCTCCCCTCGTTTTTTATTGCCTGTCGTCTGGCGATACCGATGCGGTTAGACCAGCTCGGCCAGCATGGTGTCGGCGTAGGGCACCAGCGCTTCACCCTTCTTCACCTTGGCCAGATAGTCCGGGTTGGCGATAAGCGGACGACCGATGGCCACCAGATCGAAGCGGTTGGCCTCGATGGCTGCGGCGGCGCGCTCGGCGTCGTAGTTGCCTACCCCGACCAGATTGCCCTTGTAGTGGGCGCGCAGATAGTCGGAGGCGCGGCCACCCAGATAATCGAAGGTGAGGTTGTCATCGAAGATGCCGAGGTGGATATAGGCCAGCGGGCGATCGTTGAGCTTGCCCAGCAGGTAGTCGAACACGGCGCGATCTTCTGGGCTGCCCGCCAGATGGACATAGGCACCCGGGGAGAGGCGCAGGCCAACCCGCTCACCACCGATACGGGCGCTGATGGCATCGACCACTTCCAGCGCGAAGCGGCTCATCTTTTCCGGGCTGCCACCGTAGTTGTCGCTGCGCAGGTTGGTGGAGTGGTGCAGGAACTGGTCGATCAGGTAGCCGTTGGCACCGTGGATCTCCACCCCGTCAAAGCCCGCCTCGATGGCGTTGGCAGCGGCCTGGGCGTAATCCAGTACCAGCTGGGCGATTTCCGCCTCGGTCAGGGCACGCGGCACCTGATAGGTCAGCTCGCGCATGCGGGGCACTGTGCCCTCGTGCGCCACGGCAGAGGGGGCCAGCACTTCAGCCTGATGGAAGAAGGGGTGGGAGAGGCGACCGACGTGCCACAGCTGGGCGAAGATCTTGCCGCCCTTGGCGTGTACGGCGCTGGTGACTTTCTTCCAGCCATCGATCTGCGCCTGGGTGAAGAGGCCCGGGGTATTGGGGTAGCCCTGCGCATCGGGGCGGATGATGACGGCTTCGGAGACAATCAGGCCGATGTCGGCGCGGCGGCCGTAATAGGCAGCCATCTGCTCGGTCGGCACCAGACCTGGGCCTGCCATACAGCGGGTGAGCGGGGCCATCATGAAGCGGTTGGCCAGGGTCAGAGTGTCATTGAGTCGATACGGCTGGAACAGGGTATTCATGATAGGTTGTCCTGAACGAGTTATTCTTGAACGTGCATTCAAGACGTTTTTTGCATCGGGCGCAAGCTTTTTTTGAATGTGCGTTCAAGAAGGTTGGCCCGCGCGGGCGGCTGGGGTAAACTTGCCGCCCTTTCCAGCCACTCTTTATCGGCGGGCCTTGTTGCCCCTTGCCGGTGAACCATTTCCCACGGGAGGAACCATGCGCATTGCCGAGTTTGATCGTTACGAGGTGCTACGAAATGCCATGGAGGCGTTTCGCGCCAAGGGGTACGCCAAGACCACCATGCAGGAGCTGGTGGCTGCCACCGGACTGCACCCGGGCAGCATCTACGGCGCCTTTGGCAACAAGCGTGGCCTGCTGCTGGCGGCCGTCGATCACTATGTGGAGAGCAAGCGAGCCCTGCGTCGCTCCCTGCTCGACAACCCTAGCCCGCTGGCCGGTCTTGCTGCCTATCTCGATCAGGTGGTGACCGAGGCGCTCTGTGGTACCTGTCTGGTGACCCGCACCATGATGGAGCTGAGCGAGCAGGACGAAGAGCTGACCCAGCGGGTCAAGGGGATCTATGGCGAGCTGGAGCAGGATCTGGCGGATCTGCTGGCACAGGCGCAGCAACGTGGTGAACTGGCGCCGGATCGGGATATCCGCACCCTGACAGCTCTGCTGCTGATCAACCTGCAGGGCCTTATCACATTCGCCCAGTGCCGCCCCGATCGCCCCCTGCTGGACGACGTAGTCGCCCAACTGATGCGGGCCCTGCGGGCGTAATGCGCGCCCGGAAACAACCATGCCTCCTGCGGGAGCCATGGTTGTTTCCGGGGATGCCACACGCGCCGGGTTGTTTGCTCCCTTCTCCCCTTGCGGGAGAAGGGTTGGGGATGAGGGGGAGGGCTCTGCTCAGCGCAATGAGAGCCAAATATGGGCCAGTACGACCTCCATCCGACTCAGTACATCGTTATTCCACACTCGTATCACCCGAAATCCCTGCTGATTGAGATAAGCTGTCCGAGCCTCGTCATGAATCTGGTTCGCTTGTGTTCCGTGTTGCGAACCATCCACTTCGATGATCAATCCCTGTTCAAGGCAGATAAAATCCACCACATAGGGGCCGATGGGCATTTGGCGGCGAAATTTCAGCCCCGCCAGACGGCGATTACGCAGCTGTTGCCACAGTTTCTGCTCTGCCTGTGTGGCATCTCGTCTCAGTCGCTTGGCAACACGGTTGCTCTCCATTAATTGCTCCCACTCTGTATCGCCATATAGATATAGCCAGCTTCCCATCTGTTTACCGGTTGGGTATTGCGTCCCCTCACCCTAGCCCTCTCCCAATGGGAGAGGGAACAGATCGAGTTGTGGTTGGGATTGGGCTGACCATCACTGTGTTCATTGCCGGATTCGAGTTGGGGAAGCTGGATTGGGTAATAGGGAGATGACGGTAACTTTTTGAATGTATGGGGAATCGCCTGGCTGGCTGCGATGCTGCAAGTTGCAGCGTAACTGCTCCCTTCTCCCCTTGCGGGAAAAGGGTTGGGGATGAGGGGAAAGAAGCCCCCTCACCCTGACCCTCTCCCAATGGGAGAGAGAACCGATCGAGGATCTATCGGGATTGGGTAATACGAAAATGACGTTAACTTATTGAATGTATTGGGAATCGCCTGGCTGGCTGCGATGCTGCAAGTTGTAGCGTAACGGCTCCCTTCTCCCCTTGCGGGAGAAGGGCTGGGGATGAGGGGGAGGGAGCAGGAGCAGCCCTCACCCTAACCCTCTCCCGGAGGGAGAGGGAACTGATCGAGGTCTGTGCGGGCATCGTGGTCGGTCAACAAGAACCTTCATCAAATCCTTGAGCCACACCTGCGCCGGTTGTTGCGTATGCGCCTATGGGGTATGCCAGACGCTGCGGTCTTACCTCGGCCCCACCAGCTCTTTCATCAAATCTTTGAGCCACACCAGTGCGGGTTGCTGGGCGTGCACGGGGTGCCAGACGCAGTTGAGGTGGTAGTCGGGCACGTCCTCGGGCAGCGGCAGGCTTTTCAGCGGCCAGTGGGTGGCGAGCAGCTCGGCCACCATGCTGGGCAGCACCAAGAGGTGATCGCTCTGGCTGACGATGGCGGCGGCGGACATATAGCTCTGACTGTTGACCGAGATGGTGCGGCTAAAGCCCAGGCTCTTCAGATAGCGGTCGAGGCTCGCCTCCGAGGTGCCAAGGGGCGAGTGGAACACATGGGGCATGGCGATAAGCTGCTGCAGGGTGATGCGTTCCATCCACTGGGAGGGGTCATCCTCGGCGCCGGCAGGGGCCGATTTGGCAATCGGCAGATCGGCGCGTACCAGCCCGGCCAGCGGCTCGGTGAGCCAGGTCTCTTTGCCCAGATACCCCGGCACCTGCATGTACTCGTCAAAGCCCAGCACCAGATCGATCTCGCCGCTCGCCAGCTCGGCCTCTGGCAGGGTGTCGCGCAGGATGCGGATCTCGATGGTGACCCCCGGCGCCAGCCGTCTGAGCCGCTGGATAAGCGGCGGGATCAGCACGCACTCCACGTAATCTGTGGTGCAGAGCACGAAGCGCCGCTTCGACTGGCTCGGCTCGAACTCTTCTTCCTCGCTGAGCTGCTGCTCCAGCAGCCGCAGTGCCTGCTGTACCCCGAGATGCAACCGCTGGGCGCGCGGGGTTGGCAGCATCCCCTGCGGGGTGCGCACCAAAAGCGGGTCGCCGAGAAAGGTGCGCAGCCGGTTAAGCGAATGGCTCATGGCGGGCTGGCTGATAAAGAGCGCTTCGGCGGCGCGGGTGACGCTGCCCTGCGTCATCAGGGCGTCAAACGCGAGCAGCAGATTGAGGTCGAGCTGGTGCAGTTTCATGGGGGGATTATTCGCCGTGTTTATGGGACAATCCATCCTATTCATTTGATGGATGGTGGCGCAACGTCTTAATCTGCGACCCACTGTTATTTTTTCAGGGTTCCCGCGCCGCTTCGGGCGTCAATGGGGGGCCTCAATCCATGCAAGGAGCCTTGCGATGAGCATCAAGACCATTCATTCCACACCGGCCGCCGACGGCTTCACCATGCCCGCCGAGTGGGCGCACCAGCAGGCCGTCTGGATGATCTGGCCGTTTCGTCCGGACAACTGGCGCGTAGCCGGTCGCTTCGCGCAAGAGACCTTCGCCAAGGTGGCCGATGCCATCGGTGGTGCGACTCCGGTCTTTATGGGGGTTCCGGCCCGGTTTATAGAGCAGGCCCGCGCCATCATGCCCGCTCACGTCACTCTGGTCGAAATGGACAGCGATGACTGCTGGGCCCGCGATACCGGCCCGACCATCGTTACCAACGCTGCCGGCGAGTGCCGTGGGGTGGATTGGGGCTTCAACGCCTGGGGCGGTCACAAGGGCGGTCTCTACTACCCGTGGAATCAGGATGAGGAAGTGGCAGCCCAGATGCTGACCCAACACGAGATGGCTCGCTACGATGCGCCGCTGATTCTGGAAGGGGGCTCCATCCACGTCGATGGTGAAGGCACCTGCCTGACCACCGCCGAGTGCCTGCTCAACGAAAACCGCAACCCGCACCTGACCAAAGAGCAGATCGAAGCTCACCTGCGCGACTATCTGGGCGTCACCAGCTTTATCTGGCTGGACGAGGGCGTCTACATGGATGAGACCGACGGCCACATCGACAACATGTGCTGCTTCGTGCGTCCGGGTGAAGTGGCGCTGCACTGGACTGACGATCAGAACGATCCCCAGTACGCCCGCTCCGTGGCCGCCCTCAAGGTGCTGGAAGCGGCGGTCGATGCCAAGGGTCGCAAGCTGAAAGTGTGGAAGCTGCCCCAGCCGGGCCCGCTGTTCTGCACCGAAGAGGAGTCTGCCGGTGTCGAGAGCGGCAGCGGTGTGCCGCGCGAGGCAGAAGGCCGTCTGGCCGGTTCCTATGTGAACTTCCTCATCACCAACGATCGCATCGTCTACCCGCTGCTGGATGCCGCCACCGATGGTGAAGCCCAGCGCATTCTGGAAGAGATCTTCCCGGAGCACACCGTGATCGGCGTACCGGCCCGCGAGATCCTGCTGGGCGGTGGCAATATCCACTGCATCACTCAGCAAATCCCTTCTGGGAAATAAGCCGCAGGTTCGACTAACTCGACAAAACCCCACATCGTGGGGTTTTGTCTCTTGATATACGGGGGTCGGGAGCTGTAGCGGCTGCGACTACCCTGAAGCGATTCGCTGCGATATTGCCGCGTTAGCCGATATCGCACACCGTCACCCTTTACAGGAGATCAAAATGATCGAAGTGACCGAGGTTTCCATTGCCGAGCTGCGTGCCGCGCTCGAATCAGGCCGCACCACAGCGGTCGAACTGGTCAAGGCCTATCTGGTCCGGATCGAGGCCTACAACGGCCCCGAGACTGCCACCAAACTCAACGCCGTGGTGGTCGCCAATCCCGATGCACTGAAAGAGGCGCAAGATTCCGATGCTCGCCGCGCCCGTGGCGAGCCCCTGAGCCCGCTCGACGGCATCCCCTACACCGCCAAAGACAGCTATCTGGTCAAGGGGCTGACCGCCGCCTCCGGCAGCCCGGCCTTCAAGGATCTGGTAGCCCAGCGCGATGCCTTTACCGTTGAGCGCCTGCGCGCCGCCGGTGCCATCTGCCTTGGCAAAACCAATATGCCGCCGATGGCCAATGGCGGTATGCAGCGCGGCGTCTATGGCCGTGCCGAGAGCCCCTACAACGCCGACTACCTGACTGCGCCGTTTGCCTCCGGCTCCTCCAACGGTGCCGGTACTGCCACCGCCGCCAGCTTCTCCGCTTTTGGTCTGGCGGAAGAGACCTGGTCGAGCGGCCGTGGCCCGGCTTCCAACAACGGTCTGTGCGCCTACACCCCGTCCCGTGGCGTCATCTCGGTGCGCGGCAACTGGCCGCTGACCCCGACCATGGATGTGGTGGTGCCCTATGCCCGCACCATGAACGATCTGCTGGAAGTGCTCGACGTAGTGGTCGCCGACGATGCCGACACCCGTGGCGATCTGTGGCGCCTGCAGCCCTGGGTGCAGCTGCCCAAGGCCTCCGATGTGCGTCCTGCTTCCTATCTGGATCTGGCTGCCAAGGCCGATGCCCTCAAGGGCAAGCGCCTCGGTGTGCCGCGCATGTTTATCAACAAGGATGAACTGGCCGGCACCAGCGAAAACCCCGGCATCGGTGGCCCGACCGGTCAGCGCATCCATACCCGCGAGACCGTGATCGCCCTCTGGGAAGATGCGCGCAAGGCGCTGGAAGCTGCTGGCGCAGAAGTTATCGAAGTGGACTTCCCGCTGGTTTCCAACTGCGAAGGGGACCGACCCGGCGCGCCGACCGTGTTCAATCGTGGCATCGTGAGCCCGGAGTTTCTCAACGACGAGCTGTGGGAGCTCTCCGGCTGGGCGTTCGACGACTTCCTGCGCGCCAATGGCGATCCCAAGCTTAAGCAATTGGCCGATGTCGATGGGCCGAAGATCTTCCCCCACGATCCGGGCACCCTGCCTAACCGCGAGGGCGATCTGGCGGCGGGCATGGACGAGTACGTCAATATGGCCAAGCGTGGCCTGAAATCGTGGGACGAGATCGCCACAGTGCCGGACGGCCTGCGCGCTCTGGAGAAGACCCGCAAGCTGGATCTGGAAGACTGGATGGACGGGCTCAAGCTCGACGCCGTGCTGTTCCCCACCGTTGCCGATGTCGCCCCGGCTGACTCCGACGTGAACCCGGCCTCCGCCGATATCGCCTGGAGCAACGGCATCTGGGTTGCCAACGGCAACCTCGCCATTCGCCACCTCGGCGTGCCGACCGTCACCGTCCCCATGGGGGTGATGGCCGATATCGGTATGCCGGTGGGGCTGACCTTCGCCGGTCGCGCCTATGACGACAACAACCTGCTGCGCTTTGCTTCGGCCTTCGAGTCCACCGGCAGCAAGCGTATGGTGCCGCCGCGCACGCCGCCGTTGGCTTGAGCGTCGCCGCTGGCCTGATAGTTGTTAGATCAGGCACAAAGAGAGAGGGAGGCATCATGCCTCCCTCTTTTTTCGTCCATGTTCCGGCTTTGGCCATCACACCCGGATGTTCTGGCCCGCACCCATTTCGCTTTTTGTCACAGGCGGGGTCTGCTCATCTTGGGACAAGCTGGCCTCCCACTCGTGGGCCTTCTCCAGCAGAACGGCGAGGCTCTCCCTGATCTGTTGCGGACGATAGTTCCCCAACGCGATCTGGGAGAAAAACGATACCCGCTCGGTGCCGGGATAGATGCCGACCCCGTAGCCATGGCGCAAGGGGGCGAGGGCATGCTCGCCAAACCGCAGGAACAACTCGCGGGATAGACGCTCGGGAAGATCGCTCGCCGTGGTCACCGAGAGTACCAGCGCCATCTCGTCGGGCTGAGCCACGATATTGACCACAAAGGGGGCGCTCGCTTCCTCTGCTGTTCGCTGGATCTCGAACGTGCAGACGCCGTTTTCATCGAAGGCCAGCGGTTCGACCGACAGCTCGGCCAGGATTTTTTGATAGATATCCAACACAACACTCCAGTCCAGTTGCCCGGTCGTCTTCGAAGGGGCAGGGCAAGATCATAAAGAGACGGCCCGCCACCGAGCGGGCTGGGCCGTCATCCATATTCATGGCAAGGGTTACACCTTGATATTGAGTGCTCGGCCCTCTTCCAGCTCGAACATCCGGACATCGCTCACCGGATTGTCGTTAAAGCGCACGTTTTTCTTCATCTTGGAGGCGACGTTCTCCCCGTCCGATGAGCCAGTGTGCTCTTCGACCAGCGGAGAGGTCTCGTTGGCGCGGGTGTTTGCCTCGGTCAGGGTGTCCAGCTCGGCGCTGGCTCTTTGCTCAAACAGCTGGCCGAAGCTGCGATTGAACTCGGCATTGACCTTGGTGTTGAACACCTCCGACTCCTGGCTCTGTACCTTCAATGCCTCTTGCAATGCCTTGGGATCGTTGCTCAGCGAGGTGAACAGCGTATTGGTCTGCGCGATGGCACGGGAACTCAGCAGGCCGAAGATGGCGTCTCTACCGTTGATAAAACTGGAGAAGTGCTCCATGGCAAATGCCCGGGAGGAATCACTCATGGCCTCAAGACCGAGTCGATTCTTGTTGGCGTCGGTCACATCCGCCAGCGTTGCGGTCTTGGGATCGCTGCCCGGCTTCAGATACTGGGCATCGTTTTTGAACTCGCTGATGGGCTGGTTAAAGGCTTGCTGCACAAGCTGCTTGATCTGGCCCAGTTCGGTCAGCTGTCGCTGCACCTCGGACTGAATTTGAGTGGCCCGGGTGGTGAGCGCACTCTCCCCCTTGGTGGCAGCGCGGCTAAAGAAATCGACCACCGCATTTTTGATGCGGCCCAGCGTGCTTAAATGGGCCAGGTCCCGTTGTACGGAGACATCCCCACTCTTGCCGATATGAATGGTGTACTCCTTGCCTTCACCCAGATGAAGGGCAAGTTTCTGATTGCTGCCGGGATTGACGTTGGCGAGCTGCAGGCTGTCGATAGCCTTCAACATCACTGGGGTAGCTCCATGAATAGCCATGACCTTGGTTCCTTATCTCACTAACAAGCGATACATCTGGCCTGCATCATACTCGTCAGTGAAAACGCCGTTTATTAGCCATGGTTGCACTATTTTAGTTTGGGGTTGGTCTGCGTTGGTGTGTGTGAGAGGCGAATCGGCTGCTGTGTTGCCTCGGCGTTGAGTCCACCGGCAGCACGCGAATGGTGCCACCGCAGACGCCGCCGTTGGAGGGCCGTAGGTTCGAATAGCGAAGCGTATTCGGACTTTCGCGGACAGGTCGTGGCCGAGAAGCAGGTGATATTCAGAGTTTCCGGTTGGCCTTGCCATGACTCGATGCGTGGCGATAAACGGACGATTACGCTACGCTAATCGACCCTACATTATGGTTTTTTTTTGTTACCTCCCCCTCATCCCCGGCCCTTCTCCCGCAAGGGGAGAAGGGGGCGAAATTGATTCCGCTGATGGTGCGTTGGCTCTGTGGTGCGGGTGAATATGAGTAGCGTGGAATTCATCCCCTCTCCCCCGGGAGAGGGTTAGGGTGAGGGGCCGCTATCTTTGTTGCAGGTTCGAATAGGGCCGTAGGTTCGAATAGCGAAGCGTATTCGGACGATCGCGAAAGTAAGGGCGTTGAGGTGACGCTGATGTTCAGGGTTTCCTGCTTCTCTTGCTATCAGGATATTCGCGGTAAACGGACGATTACGCTGCGCTAATCGTCCCTACATAATGGGGCTTATTGTTACCTCCCCCTTATCCCCGGCACTTCTCCCCTTGTTTGTGATCAAGATTGGGAGAGGGGAGCAGATATGCTCCGCTGGTTGTGTGTTGGTTCTGTGGTTCGGGTGAATATGAGTAGCGTGAAATTGGCACGAACCATCCCCTCTCCCTCGGGAGAGGGTTAGGGTGAGGGGTCGCAATCTGTGTTGCAGGTTTGAATAACGAAGGGTATTCGGGCGATCGCGAACAGGAGGTCGCAGCTGATTTCTCCGGACTTTCCCCTGACTTCCCCCAGACTTCACCTTCTCTTCACACAACCTCATTTTCCCCTCACAAATCCCCCGTATCTTCTGCCCACTGCTTAAAAGGCCTGGCTTGCCACAGGGGTGGCGAAGGGGCGGTTGGTTCGAGGGAGCAAGATGATGAAAGGTTGGATAAAGTACACATTGGCCGGGGCCGTGGTGCTGATGGCGAGTTTCTGGGGTGGCAGCGTGCGGGCGGCGGGGATCGAACTCAAGCAGGTGAGTGGCCCTGTCTATGTGGTGGAGGATAACTACTACATACAGGAAAACTCCATGGTCTATTTCGGGGCCAAGGGGGTGACTGTGGTGGGGGCGACCTGGACGCCGGATACTGCCCGCGAGCTGCACAAGCTCATTAAACGGGTCAGCAGCAAGCCAGTGCTGGAGGTGATCAACACCAACTACCACACCGATCGGGCGGGCGGTAACGCCTACTGGAAGTCCATCGGGGCCAAGGTGGTGGCGACGCGCCAGACCCGGGATCTGATGAAGAGTGACTGGGCCGAGATCGTTGCCTTTACCCGCAAGGGGTTGCCGGAGTACCCGGATCTGCCGCTGGTGCTGCCGAACGTGGTGCACGATGGCGACTTCACCCTGCAAGAGGGCAAGGTGCGCGCCTTCTATGCGGGCCCGGCCCATACGCCGGACGGCATCTTTGTCTACTTCCCCGACGAGCAGGTGCTCTATGGCAACTGCATCCTCAAGGAGAAGCTGGGCAACCTGAGCTTTGCCGATGTGAAGGCCTATCCGCAGACGCTTGAGCGGCTCAAGGCGATGAAGCTGCCGATCAAGACGGTAGTGGGCGGTCACGACTCGCCGCTGCACGGCCCCGAGCTGATTGATCACTATGAGGCGCTTATCAAGGCGGTGCCGCAGTCATAACCGCCGTGCGACAGACAGCCTGCAAGCCTTACCATTGCTGTGATTGGCGGCCATAACGGCGCACCACAAAACGCCCGCTTTCAGGAAATGAGCGGGCGCTTTGCTTTTGTGGAGGTTGGCACGGCGAGATTAAGGCTGTTCAAGGGACAGTACCTCCCATAAGATGGTTTCCCGTCTGGTTATGCAGTAATAAGTATTTGTTATGCAATATAAATCCCTCGAGCGATTGAAGCAGGCCTTTATCACCGGGATGTGGGCCTCGCTGGTCAGCATCGTTATCGGCTTTGCCTTCAAGGTGTGGCTGGCGCAGTGGGTCGCCAAGGGGGAGCTGGCGCTGTTCAACAGCGTGGTGGACCTCATCTCCCTCTCCTTTATCCTGATGACAGGTTTTCGCTCTTCCATGGTGGTGAGCTACTCCCAGACCAAAAACGATCGGGACATCATCAATATCTTCCGCTACTTCCTGATAGGCATCGTGCTGCTCACCTGGGGGGCGGTGATCCCCTATATCAAGCACGGGCTCCATATCCGGGTGGAGTATCTGCAACTGGTGGGGGTCATCTTCGGGTTGGGGCTCAAGGTCTACTTCACCAATCTGGTGGCTATGTACCGGATGTATGAACTCTCCAACCGGGTCACCTGGCTGGAGCCGCTGGCCAACGGCCTGCTGTTTATGACCTGCTATTTCGGGTTGGGGATGGATGCGCTCCCTTCGCTCTTCTATGGGCTGACCTTCTCGTCGCTCGCCATCGCCGGTTATATGTATGTTTCGCGTCGTCGGGCCATCGCCACCAAGCCGCTGGCCAAGGTGGCGCTCGGCCCCGAGATGGTGAGCTATGTGAAGAAGAGCTTTACCGCCTCGCTGGAGGCGGGGGCCAGCATCCTGATGATTTACATCACTGTGCTGCTCACCATCCGCCACTTCAGTATCGACGAGCTGGGGGATTTTCAGGTGGTGGTGCGCCCCATCTTTACCTATATGACCACCTTGTTTGTCTTCCCCATCTACCGCTTTGTGCTGCCTGAGCTGGCGGTCAATCTGCGCAACGGCGATCACCGCCAGATAAGGCTTATTCGCCGCTGGGTCTTCCGTCTCTCCACCATCGTCAGTCTGGCCTTCTTTGGCCTGATGCTGCTGGCGGGCAAGCCGCTGGTGCTGTTGTTCTTCCCCGCCGGCTACGTGGGGGCGGTGCCTGTGCTGTTCCACTTCTCCATCTTCTTTATCTTTATGATGCTCAACGGCTATCAGCTCGCCTATATCAAGGCTCACGGCCACTTTACCAAGAGCCTGCTGATCCGGCTGGCGGGCATAGTGGCACTGGTCGCCGCCTACTATCTGGTGGCCGAGTTCACCGCCAACGTGGTGGCGATTATCGTGGCGCTGGGCCTCGGTTATATGGTGATGTTTATCCTCTCGACTCTGGCGGAGCGGCAGATCTTGCGATCCCTGCCACTGGTGCTGGCGACCCGTTAGGGGGTTACTCGCCAAGATCTGGCCCCTGTCAGATAACAAAAAACGCCCGTGCGGGCGTTTTTTTATTGGCGGCGCAGGGGCGGCTTAACGCTTGCCCTTGCCACCCTTGTTGCCAGCGAGCGCCTGCTTTCTGGCACGCTGTTTCTGAGCCGCCTTGCTGTTGCGGCGCGGCTCGGGCTCGAAGCGGGTCAGATCCGGCTCAAAGCCGGGGAACCACTGCTGGGGCAAACGGGTGTCGAGCCCCGCTTCCACCTTCTCCAGCAGGGGCGCATCTTCCGGGCTGAACAGGGTGATGGCGAGCCCCTTGTTGCCAGCGCGACCGGTGCGACCGATACGGTGGACGTAATCCTCCGCCACAAACGGGAATTCGAGGTTAATCACGTAGTTGAGATCGCTGATATCGAGGCCGCGGGCCGCCACGTCGGTGGCGACCAGCGCTTGCAGGGTGCCGGCGCGAAATTCCAGCAGCACTTTTTCTCGCGCGCTTTGCGACAGATCGCCGTGGAAGGCGAGGGCATTGATGTCTGCTTTGCCGAGCTGTTGGGCCAGCTTGTCCGCCCCCTGACGGGTACGGCTGAAGATAAGGGTCGGTGCCCACCCTTTCACTTTCAGCATGTGTTCGACCAGCGCCAGCTTGCGATCGCTGTCCACCGTGTAGACCCGCTGCTCCACCTCGGCCGCCGTGGTGTTACGCGGTGCCACTTCAATCAGCTCGGGGTCGCGTAGCAACACCTTGCTCAAGGCAAACAGGTTGTCGTCGCAGGTGGCGGAGAAGAGCAGGGTCTGGCGATCCGCCGGGATCTGTTTGAGCAGCGCGGTGATCTCGTCCATAAAGCCCATATCGAGCATGCGATCCGCTTCGTCAAACACCAGATGGCGAAGGCTATCAAGACTCAGCGCCCCCTGACGCAGATGGTCGAGCAGACGGCCCGGGGTGGCGATCAGCAGATCCACCCCGGCTTGAAGCGCCTCGACCTGCGCCGCGATACTCACCCCGCCGTAGACTTGCGTGCTGGTGAGACCGGTGCCCTGGCCGTAGCGCGCCACGCTCTCGGCGACCTGCACCGCCAGCTCGCGGGTCGGCACCAGCACCAGCGCACGGATTGGGCGGGCGATGTCGTTCGCCGGGTGTTGCATCAGTTGCTCCAGCAGCGGCAGCACAAAGGCAGCGGTCTTGCCGGTGCCGGTCTGGGCCCCCGCCATCAGATCTCGCCCCGCCAGAATGACGGGGATGGCGCGGGCCTGAATGGGGGTGGGTGCGGCATAGCCAAGTGTGCTCAGGGTCTGCTGTAGACGGTGGGAGAGGGCCAGTTCGGCAAAGGAGGCAATGGACATAGAAGGCACCAGTAGGGGGTTATCGCGGCCTGCGGCCACGATGCAATGAGTGATCGTGGCCGCGATGGTAACAGAAGCTGGGGGAGAGGTAGAAGGCGGCTATGCCTCTGCATCGTCCGGCAACAGGCGGATCAGCCGGATCTTTTTGCCCTCGTAGCAGGCGATGTTGTGCTTGCCGTGCTGCTTGACGTGGTAGAGCAGCTCGTCGGCAAGATGCACCGCCTCGGTGACGGTGAGGTAGTCGCGAATGCGGATCACCCCGGCGGAGAAGGTGATGGGGGTGGGCAGCTCGGGGATCCCCAATGGCCGATCCAGCAGGCGGCCAGCGGAGTGGATCATCATCTCGTCATCCTCCATCCCCTTGAACAGCAAGACAAACTCCTCGCCGCCCCAGCGGATGGCGGTATCGACCTTGCGGATGCTGCCTTTGATATGGCGGGAGAACGCCATCAGCGCCAGATCGCCGACGGCGTGACCATAGCGGTCGTTGATCGACTTGAAGTTGTCGATGTCGAGGAGCATCAGGTAGTCGTGCTCATGGAGCAGACTCTGGCAGAGCACATCCCGGCGTGGCAGCCGGGTCAGGTGGTCGGTGTGCGCCAGGGTGCGCAGCCGCAGGTAGATCTGCTTCCAGGCCACCATGCCCAGCAACAGCACGATCAGATAGACCTTGAAGGCCGCACTTTGCAGGGCCAGCTTGACGAAATCGAACCAGCTGTAGGACCACTTCAGATAGAGATCTTCCCCCGCCTTGGTGCGCATAAAGGGTTTGCTCAGGCAGAGATGCCTCGGGCGGCAGGGCTCGGCGGCTTCAAACGATATCTTGGTGCGGGTCGGGTTGATGGTGTCGAAAGGTCGCAGCACATCGCTAAATGCTTCATCGACGGCGATATCGATACCGAGCAGCCCATATTTGTAACCGCCGCGCCCCGACTGATGAAGGAAGGGGAAGTACATCACTATGGTGTTGCGCATGCTGAAGCTGTCGATCTCGATATCGGAGACAAAGGCTTCATCGGCGCTGCATAAGGGGCGGCCGGGTGCAAAGCTGGCGCAACCGAAGTAGTGATACCAGGCGGGCAGGGTCATCAGATCCACCTTGATCGGCGCCAGTCTGGCGGGCAGCACATTGTTGTCGGCTACCATGCCGATCAGCCGGTAGTCATTCCAGATGGTGTAGATATTGATCACCTCCGGATAGGAGAGGGCATAGCGGAAGGTGTTGAGGATATTGGCTGCCGGGTAGTGCAGCGGAATATCGGCAAAGCGGTATTTGCTTTTGAGGTCATACCCGTAGAGATAGTCGCTGCCGACGCTATTCGGGGGCGGTGGCTGATCGAGCAGATGGTGTTGTGCCAGATAGCTGGTGATGTTCTCCACCTTGAGGATCTTGGCCCGCTGGTAGAAGACCTCGAACACGTTCTTCTGTCTGGCGGTGATGAGATCCATGTCGTGCTGGATAGTGAGATAGGTGTAGTAGAAGACAGTGCCCAACCCGGTCAGGGCGAGCAGGGCCAATCCGGCCACTTTGACGATGAACTGGCGAGCAAACGCCGGTGGCCAGCGCAAGGCTGGGGGGTTACCTGAAAATAAGGTCATAGGTGTTTGGTTAGAGTACCGATAGGGGCGCGGGCGCCATACGGGCAAAGTATACGCGAAAGGATCCACCGACAAACCTTGCCTGAAGCTGAAGACCTCACCACTTATTTATCCCTACTCCACGATCAGCACGCTCTCGCTGGCCAGATGGTGCAGCCACTCCCTGACGATCAGCAGCACGGCGGCAAAGTGCTCGTCGCGGGGCTGCAAGCTGGCGGCGAGGGGATCCCCTTCCGCCATGGCGGCCAGCTGGCCAAAGGCTTGCTCCACCAGATCCCGGTCGAGCTGGTTGTCCCCCAGCGCTTCGGCCAGTGATGGCTGGCTGCGCAGGGTCAGCTGCAAGCCGGGCGGGATCTGCGGGGCGATGCGCATCAGCTCATCTTCCACCACCATGATGGCCCGCTCCAGTTCGAGCGGGGTGGGCGGCGCGTGGCGAAACGGTCCGGGCTGGATGGCGTGGGTGCCAAAGGCCAGCAGGTAGTGTGACGGGGCCGCATCTGGCTGGCTCAGCCAGAGCTGGCTGCTCTGTTCACCAATCTCCAGCAGCAGGGTCATCATCTCCGGTACGGGTTGTGTCATGGTGCTGAGCTCCTGTATTGTAAACGTTTTCCCATTCTGCCTTTGATACCCCCGCCGCCGACGTTTGGCGAGCACAATTTCTGCGAGTCGTCCCTCACTTTGTTGCAAACCCCTTGCAAAAAAATCCATTGATGGCAGTCTGGATGGCTAAATGCTGTGGCATTTGTCATTTCCGTTCCGCTTCAGGAGTTTAGATATGGATATTCGCACTGCTCCCCGCGCCATCGCGCTCGCCCTCATGTTGGCCAGCGGCATCGCCGCTGCCAACGAAGCGCTGGTGATCCAGACCGACTTTGGCCTTAAAGATGGCGCCGTCTCGGCCATGAAGGGGGTTGCCTTCGGGGTGGACCGCACCCTGCCGCTCTATGACCTGACCCACGAGATCCCGGCTTACAACATCTGGGAAGCTTCCTACCGCCTCTATCAGACTCTGCAGTACTGGCCCAAGGGCACTGTGTTCGTCAGCGTGGTGGATCCCGGTGTCGGCACCGATCGCAAGTCGGTGGTGCTCAAGACCAAGAGCGGCCACTACATCGTCAGCCCGGATAACGGCACCCTGACCCTAGTGGCCGAGCACTTCGGCATCGACACCGTGCGCCAGATCGACGAAAAGACCAACCGCCTCAAGGGATCCGAGAAGTCCTACACCTTCCACGGTCGCGATGTGTACGCCTATACCGGCGCACGGCTCGCGTCCGGTGCCATCAGCTACGAGCAGGTAGGCCCGACATTGCCTGCCGAGGTGGTGAAGATCCCCTATCAGGCTGCGGTAGCCGAGAAAGATGGCACCCTCAAGGGCACCATCCCGATCCTCGATGTGCAGTACGGCAACGTCTGGACCAATATCGACGATGCCCTGCTTACCAAGGCGGGGATCAACAAGGGGGATAACGCTTGCATCAAGATCCGCGAAGGGGATGTGGTCAAATATGACGGCAAGGCACCCTACGTCAGCAGCTTTGGCGATGTGCCGGAAGGTCAGCCGCTGGTCTACCTCAACAGCCTGCTGCAGGTGTCGGTGGCGCTGAACATGGACAGCTTCGCTGCCAAGCATCAGGTGCAATCCGGTGCCAACTGGCATATCAGCCTGAAGAAGTGCTCCTGAAGATTGTCGGGCTTTCGACAAGCGGGTTTGAAGCAAGAGAGGGCAGCCAAAGAGGCTGCCCTCTCTCATCGGGTGGTAAGGCGTTGCTGATAAAGAGTTGTTGTCAAAAAGCATATTAATTGAATGCAATTGATAATGATTGGCATTTGGTTGGATAATCGCGCACTTGTCTGACCACCCAACCATACCGAATGAAAACCAGCCTTTTACTGCTCAGCCTGCTGGCTTTGACCGCATGCAATGATAATCACAGCAATACGTCGTTGACCCCCTCACCCGAGGTGACCCCGCCGGTCGTCAAGCCGACCGAACCGCCCATCACGCCACCAACAGTGCCGCCGGAAACCCATACCCGGGTTCCTCTGACCATTGAGGTCAATGTGGCCGATCGGTTGGGGGCGGGAGCACAGCTCGAGGTGAGACAGGTCGCCACCGGGATCCGCGTGCAGCAGGCCATCGAACCGGGCCAACCTGTCAGCATCACCTTGCCAGCAGGTCTGCAACTGGATCAGCCGCTGGAGCTGCTCGCTAGCGACGAGGGTTATCTGCTGCGCGCGGTATCGGTGCGGGTGGCGGATCTCTCGGCCGGGATCACGCTGGCACGCCGCAACAGCGTGCCGCGGCTGGGATTGAACGAGGAGGAGACGGCGCTCTTCCTGCTGGCGGATCAGAGCGGAGATGGCTCCCTCAGTCAGGCCGAGTGGGGCAGAGCAGCGGAGATCCGCGTACAGCAACAGGCAGCTATTGAGGATTACGCTGCCTTCCTGCTGGCCCAGCGCCAGCCGGGCGCTGTGCTCGACTATGCCGACAGCTGGCAGATGCTGCTGGCCCTGCGCGATGACAAGCAGGCGCGCAGCTGGTATCAGCGCAGCAACAGCACCCAGATCCAGTCCGCCCGCACCCAGCTCTATCCCGCCAATCCGAGCCAGCCGGACGAGCCGGAGACGGCGGATCTGCTGCGCCTCGATGAGCAGGGACAGCTGGTGGTGCGTGGCCCCTGGCAGTGCCTGCACGATGTGCGCACGGTCAGCGGGGTCAAGGGTAGCCAGTACTGGCTGTATGGCAGTGACACCAGTGCGTTGGCGGTTGCCAGCCAGCCACAACTGGCTGCGGGGCTGACCGCTTGCGGCCGCAGCGACTGGCGCCTGCCGACCCTCACCGAGTTCGAACGGCTGCTGAGCAGTGACAAGTCGGCATGGCGCTATCCCAATACCTTTGCTGTTGGCCTGCCCGCCCAGATCTGGCTGCAGGATGGTGCGGGTCAACCCCGTCTCTATCAACTTGCGACCCGAACCTGGCTTGATGAGGGGGAGGGGGGTCTGCTTTGGTATGCGCTGGCACCCTATCCGGTGCGTCCCTCCGTGGTGCGCGACAGCAGCAAGCCGGACATGGCGGCCCTGCGCGCCCAATACAGCGGTTCATCGGCCCAATGGCCTGCCGCCCGGGTGGATGAAGGAGTGGAATGGCAGGAGCTGGGGCCGCTGCCGGCGGTTCCCTTCCCGGCCGACAACCCTTATAGCCGAGCCAAGGTGGTGCTGGGTCAGCAGCTCTTTTTCGACAAACAGCTCTCCAAGGGGCGGGATATCAGCTGTGCCAGTTGCCACGATCCGCAAAAGGGGTGGAGCGACGGCCTGAGCGTATCGGTAGGTCATCTGGGCCAGAAGGGGAATCGCAACGCCCCCTCCATCCTCAACAGCGCCTTCAGCTCGACCCAGTTCTGGGACGGGCGGGTCGCCACGCTGGAGGAGCAGTCGCTTCACCCGATCCAGAATCCCATCGAAATGGCGCTGAGTCATGACGAGCTGCTGGCCCGTTTGCAGGCCAGCCCCGACTATCAGGCTGCTTTTGCCACCGCCTTTGGCGATCAGGGGATCACGCTGGAGCGGATCGCCAAGGCGATCGCTACCTTCGAGCGCACCATCATCAGCCGAGACAGCGATTTTGAGCGCTTCGTCAAAGGGGATAGTCAGGCACTCAGTGACAAGGCGCTGTGGGGGATGCACCTCTACCGCACCGATGGCCGCTGCATGAACTGCCACTCCGGCCCGCTGCTGAGTCAGCACGGGTTCGAGAGTGTGGGGCTCACCTATTACGGTCGTGGCAAGCTGGAAGATCGCGGGCGCTTCCTGCAGACCCGCAACAAGGCGGACATCGGTCGCTTCAAGACCCCCAGCTTGCGGGACGTCGCCTTTACCGGCCCCTATATGCACAACGGCATTTTCCCGATCCTGGCTCAGCGTATCGGCGGCTCGGTGCAGGGGGTGGTGGCCATGTACAACTTTGGCGTGACCAAGTGGAGCAGCGGGGTCGGCTTCCCGACCGGTGCGGATCAATATGATCCCTTCTTCCCCAAAGCCTCCGATCACCTGCATGCTCTTGGCCTCAGCAATGACGAGCTCGATGCCATCGGCGAGTTTTTGCGCAGTGCCTCGGCCGAGCCGCGCCGCACTCCGGCCACGGTTGCCGAGCTGGGGGTGAGTGAGACGGATGACCCGACTCCGGTGGGAGCAGTGATCACCGGATTGGCTGTGCTGCCTGCTCAGCCTCAGTTGGAAGTGGGGCGCTCACTCCCTCTGCAACTACAGTGGCAACTGAGCGACGGCTCTCTCGGCCCGCTCGATGCGCCTGTTGAGTGGCGCAGCGAACAGCCGCAGTTCGCCACCGTGAGCACACAGGGCGAGGTGCGCGGTGTGGCGGTCGGTACGGCACGACTGGTGGCGACCACGGCTCGTCACACCATGACCGTGACGGTGCAGGTGGTTAATGCCCAGCCCGATTTTGCCCGGGGCTGTCGTCAACCCGAGCTGGTGGCGGGCAAGCTGGCCTTTGTCTGCCAGTTGACCAAGGACGAGGCGGAGCGTCTGTCCATCTCCTATGACGGTGTGAGCAGTGACAGCGATGGCGACTACAATCCCTTCCCGCTGGTGTATGTGACCATGGGTCAGGCGCGGGCGCGGGATTACTGTCAGCAGCTGGTGGCTCGCGGCCACGATGACTGGCGTCTGCCGACCCGGGCCGAGCTGGAGGCGTTGTTTGCCGCTTACAACAAGGATGGCGCGACGGATCAGTTGCTTCAGCAGCAGGGGTGGCCGCTCTACAACCGCTACTGGAGTAGCGATGCGACTGCCAATGACGATGGTGAGTTGCCGCTGCTCGACCTGAGCACTGGTGATCCGCTGTGGGATCTGGCGGATGAGGCTCATGCCGCCACCTGCGTCAGGGCCATCTAGCCTTCATAGATAGTCAGATGAAAAACGGGCGCTTCGGCGCCCGTTTTGTTCTCTGCTAATAAAGAAAGGGATCAGAACTCGTTGGAGAGCGCCTTGTACCCTTTGACCAGATCGATATTGGTGTGAGCCACGTCTTCGGAGAACTCGGCGGCATCTACCGAAACCCGCGGGATATGGGTCAGATCGCTCTGCTGGTTGATGCGGGTGGTGGAGGGGACGTAGAACTCCGGCGGCAGATCGCAGCCATCGATCACCGAGTTGTGACGCACCACGGCGCCGTCACCGATGTGGCAGTTGAACAGTACGCTGTTGAAACCGATAAAGACCCGGTTCCCCACTTCGCACGGCCCGTGGACTATGCTGCGGTGGGCGATGGAGGTGTATTCGCCGATGGTGACGGCGGCACCGGATTTGGAGTGGATCACCACGCCATCCTGAATATTGGAGTTGGCGCCGATGACGATGGGTTCCATATCTCCACTCTCATCCACCTCGTCGGCGCGGATCACCGCATAGGGGCCGACAAAAACATTCTCTTTGATGATCACCTTGCCGCAGATGATGGCGGTCTTGTCGATATAGGCGGATTCGTCGATGACAGGCAGATGGCCGGAGGGATTCTTGCGGATCATGTTACATCCTGTGGTTGCTTGAAATGATGCGGTGGCGCACCTGGCGCCAGGATGCCAGCTTACGCCTCGTTATTATCCGGTGAAACCCCAAAGTGGTCTGACCCTTGTCGCAAGCCTTGGCGGGATCACTGTTTCCGCGCGCTGGAATATGGGAGCATTGCAGCCATTCCCGAGTTGGTTGAAATGGACATATATAGATGAAGAAGATGATTGCCCTGTTGGCGGGTGGTTTGTTGCTCTCCTCGGCCGTGCAGGCCAAAGGGGAGGCGGGGGAGTTTGACTATTACGCCATGGCGCTCTCCTGGTCGCCCGAGCATTGCGCCGTCAAACCGGCCGATCGGGACCAGTGTTCCCGCAAGCTGGGCTTTGTGCTGCACGGTCTTTGGCCCCAGTACGATCGCGGTTACCCCAGCAACTGCACTCGCGAACGGCTCAATCCCGATATGGAGAGCGAGTTTGCCGACCTTTACCCCAGCCGTTTCCTCTATCGCCATGAGTGGGAGAAGCACGGTACCTGCTCCGGTCTGAGCCAGCAGGCCTTCCATCAGCTGGCAAGCGATCTGCGCCAGAAGGTGAAGATCCCGGCGGCCTATCAATCCCCGGAAGAGCCGCTGCGCAAAACCAGCTTCCAGCTCAAGGCCGATCTGGCGAGCGCCAACCAGTGGCTGGCCCCCGACAACATCACGGTGGCTTGCGCCGATGGTGGCCGCTTCCTGCGGGAGATCTACATCTGCGTCAATAAAGAGGGGACGGATGCGGTCACCTGCTCCGCCGAGATGCAAAAGCGCGAGCGCCGCTCCTGTGGTCAGCCTGACTTCCTGCTGCGCAGCGTGCGTTAAGCCTTCATTCTCTTCATCGGGCCCTTGCGGGCCTGATGTGTAACCACGGTTATCAGAAAGGAGTCTGACAAATGGATGGCAACAACCGGTTTGGCCCGACAGAGCGGGCAATGCTGCTCGGCGTGAAAGGGGTAGGGCCGACCGTTATCGGGCGGCTCGAACAGCTGGGCTATCATACCCTGGCCGGATTGGCCGAGGCCGACACCACCCATATCGTCCTGCTGGTGGCCAGCATGTTGGGCTCGACTTGCTGGCAGAACAGCCAGCAGGCGCGTAGTGCCATCGATGGTGCCATTGCGCTGGCCCGCGCGCATCTGGTGGCGGACGCTGCAAAAGTGGTGAATGGATGAGCCTCTTTAGCGAACTTGGGATGCGTTATCCCATCATTCAGGCGCCGATGGCCGGTGTGCAGGGAAGCGAGCTGGCGCTGGCCGTGACCCGTGCGGGTGGCTTGGGCTCCTTGCCTGCCGCTATGCTCACATCAGCGGAACTGCGAAGCGAACTGGGACGACTTACCCAAAGCGGCCTTGGGCCATTTAACATCAACTTCTTCTGCCATCGACAACGGGAACCTGATCCCGTTGCTCTGGCCAGCTGGCAGCAGCGACTTGCTCCTTATTACGCCGAGTTCGGCATACTTCCCCCTGCGGTCACGACGGCGCCAAGCCGAGCCCCCTTTAATGAGGAGCATGCTGCCATGGTGGCCGAGTTCAGACCGGCGGTAGTCAGCTTCCACTTCGGTTTGCCCGCTCCCGAGCTGCTTGCTCAGGTGAAGGCTGCGGGGGCCAGAGTTTTTGCCAGTGCCACCACGGTGGCGGAGGCTGTATGGCTCGCTCAACACGGCGCCGATGCCATCATCGCTCAGGGATTGGAGGCGGGCGGTCATCGCGGTCATTTCCTCTCCGATGATCTCGCCTTGCAGCAGAGCACCTTGACCCTGCTGGCACAAATCCTCGCGGTGACCGATCTGCCGGTGATCGCAGCTGGCGGTATCGTCGATGGCAAGGGGATCGCCAACGCATTGGCAATGGGGGCGAGCGCCGTGCAGATGGGCACCGCCTTTCTCTGTTGCCATGAAGCGACCACCTCGGCGTTGCATCGCGCCGCCATCCATTCACCAGAGGGCCAGCAGACGGCACTGACCAATCTGTTCAGTGGCCGTCCGGCGCGGGGGATCGTCAACCGTCTTATAAGAGAGCTGGGCCCGCTCTCGGATCTTGCCCCTCAATTCCCCTATGCCAGTGGCGCACTGACACCGCTGCGCGTCGCCGCCGAGAAGGCGGGGGACAGTGGCTTCTCTCCGCTCTGGGCTGGCCAGAATGTATCGGGCTGTCGGGATCTTCCTGCCAGCGAGCTGATGGCGTGCTGGGTCAAAGAGGCTGGATTGGGATAAGCACTGCTATATACGCCTCTTTATATAGAAGCGGCCGTTGGTGCAGTGCGTCGGACGCGACGGTACAGCGATGATGGATGAGTGCCAGGCCAGTACCCTTGTAAGGCATTTATCCGGTGTAAAACGTCCTCATCCCACCCTTGTTTGTGGATAAGTCTGTGCAAAGGCTGTGTATTGATATGAATAACTAATAAATGGCACTTTTTTGCAATTTAATTGCGGTAAAGCCTTGCCAATGTGAGCTGGATCTCTATAATGCGCCACATCGACAGGGCAAGCAGCAACGCAAACAACCTCGTCGATAACCTCGAAAAGCCTTTGAAAATAAGGCTTGACTCGAGAAGGCGGTTGAGTAGAATTCCACTCCCGCAGCAACGAACTGTTGCGTCGCTCTTTAACAATTTGAATCAAGCAATCTGTGTGGGCACTCACAGCATCGAACATCAAAAACAATTTTTGATTTTCAATGTCTGGTGAAG